>QHYF01000376.1 GCA_003224075.1 Acidobacteriota bacterium | reverse complement strand
CAGCTTGCCCTGAGACGAGGGGTCCACGCGCCGGGACATCAGCGATTGCATGGCGGGAGCGGCGATGCCCCACAGGGCTATCAAAGGAATGACGGCGAGCATCATCCAGCCTCGGCTGCCGAGAGCGAATCCCGCGAAGCCGAGAGTGCCAAACAACAGGCCGGAGAGCACGCTGCGCCGCTCGCCGAAGCGTTTGACAAACGGGCCGACCAGCACGCCGGAAACAACCGCCGCGCACACTCCCACGACGGCGAGTGAAAGGCCGACGTCGCGCCGGTTCCAGGTGTAGCGATACTCGGTATAGAGCGCCCACATTGACGGAAGCGAGTTGTGGGCGAGGTAATAGAGCGTGGTAACCACGGAAAGCCCCGCCAGTTCCGGATGCGAGCGCAGAAGATTAAGAGACCCCAGCGGATTGGCCATGTGCCAGGCGGACTTGGCCCGTCGCTCCGGCGGCAGCGATTCCGGAAGAATGAAATAGCCGTAAAGAGCGTTGGCGAGGCTGAGAACTGCGGCAGCCCAGAAAGGAAAACGAAGGTTCATGTTCCCGAGATACCCGCCGACAGCGGGGCCAATGACAAAGCCGAGACCGAAAGCGGCGCTGACTAGGCCGAAGGGCTTGGCGCGTTTTTCCGGCGGAGTGACATCAGTGATGTAAGCGAACGCCGTGGAGACGTTGGAAGTGGTGATGCCGGAAATGATGCGGCCCATGAAAAGCCACGCGAGAGACGGGGCCAGAGCCATGAAGACGTAGTCAATGCTCAAGCCAAAGCAGGAGATGAGAATGACCGGGCGGCGGCCGAAGCGATCGGACCAGGCTCCGAGAATCGGAGAGAATATGAATTGCATGGTGGCCCAGGCAAATCCGAAATAGCCGGTGATGTTGGAAGCCCGGGCAAAGTCGCCGCCTTCAAAGTGCCGGATGAGATCGGGGAGAACCGGGGCGATGATTCCGAAGGCCAGAAAGTCGAACGCCACCATAATGAGGATGAAAACAAAAGCGGCGCGGCCGGCGCTTGCGGCAGGAGTAGGAGTCGTTTCAGCCATCAAGAATTCAGCCTGCTAGATTTCGAGGATGACGGGAAGAATCAGCGGCCGCTTGGACGTTTGCTTGCTGATGTAGCGTTTCAGGTCCACGCGAATTTTTTCTTTGATGACGCCCCAGTCCGAGTTTTCTTCGGCGCTGGATTCGGAAACGGTTTTCATGAGCACTTCGCGTGCGCCGACGATGAGTTCCTGCCCGTTGTCGCTCATGAGGCCGCGCGTGACGATTTCTGGCTGCGATTCGAGTTTGCCGGTGTGTTTATCGATGGCGATGATGGGCACGACCACGCCATCTTCGGAAAGGTGCTTGCGGTCGCGGATGACGACTTCTTCGATCTCTTCGAGTGAGCCCGAATCGACCAGAACCCGTCCGGCGGTCACCGCGTCGCGGCGGCGCGCGCCGCCCTCCGTGAATTCGATGGACTGGCCGTCTTCGATAAGCAGGATTTCTTCCGAAACCGCGCCCAATTGATGCGCGAGCGCCGCGTGCCGGAACAGGTGACGATACTCGCCGTGCACCGGGATGAAGTACTTCGGCTTGACCAGTTGGAGCATCAATTTCTGCTCTTCCTGGCTGCCGTGGCCGGAGACGTGAATCATCCCCGCTGAATTGTCGTAGTACACGAGGGCGCGGCGGCGGAACATATGATCCAGCATTCGAAAAATGGACTTTTCATTTCCCGGGATGATGCGCGCGGAGAGAATCACGCTGTCGTTCTCATCGACGGAGACGAACCGGTGATTATCCACGGCGATGCGCGAGAGTGACGACATTGGCTCGGCCTGGCTTCCGCTGGCAAGAATGATGATGCGCCGGGGATCAAAACTGCGAATGTCCTGCGGCCGGACCACGATGCCGTCGGGAATGCGCAGAAGTTCCAGGGAGTGGGCAATCTCGACGTTGTCGACCATGCTGCGGCCGACGAAGGCGACTTTGCGGTTGACGCGCGAGGCAATGTCGATGACCTGTTGAATGCGATGAACGGATGAAGCGAAGCAGGAAAGAATCACCCGCCGCGGCGCCGAGCGGCACAGTTCCTCAATTCGCGGAACGATGGCGCGCTCGGATGGCGTGAATCCCGGCCGCTCCACGTTGGTCGAGTCGCTGAAGAGCGCCAGCACGCCTTCGCTTCCGTATTTCGCGAAAGTGTGCAGATCGAAGGGGGCGCCGTCAACGGGAGTCTGATCGATTTTGAAATCGCCGGTGTGCATGATCACACCGAGCGGCGTTCGAATCGCCAGGGCCACGCAGTCCACGGTACTGTGCGTCACGGAGATGAATTCAATCTCGAAGGGGCCGATTTCCACGAGGCGGCCGGGGAGCACTTCGCGGAGAGTGGTGGACTCCAGCAATCCCGCTTCGTCGAGGCGTTTTTTTACCAACGCCAGCGTGAAACGCGTTCCGTACACGGGAACATTCAAATCGCGCAGGATGTAGGGCAGCGCGCCAATGTGATCTTCGTGGCCGTGCGTCAGCACAATGGCCCGGACGTGCGAGCGATTCTGCTTCAAATAAGTGATATCCGGAATCACCAGATCGACGCCCAGAAGTTCCGATTCGGGGAACATCATGCCCGCGTCGATGACGATGATGTCGTCACCGAGCCGCAGCGCCATCATGTTCATGCCGAATTCGCCGAGGCCGCCGAGCGGAATGGCAGTGAGGGAATGCGAGGACTTACTTGTGGTCTTACTCAATGAGACGTCAACTCCGGGATGCAAACGAGAATCGTATCACAGGAAGCGACTCGCGACCCCGACAGGGTCGGGGGCAGGCTCGTGACCGGAGAAAAAGATGGGAGTGAGCCACAGAATTCAAAGATCGCGGCCGCCAGGTTACGTCAACGCTTTTCGAGACACGAAGGGAGGCGACGGCTCAGCGGTTTGGGCTGCCGAAGAGGTGGGCGATGGAAACGAGAATGACTGCACCGAGCGTCGCGGCCGCGAGAGAGTAAAGAAAACCGCCGCCCCAAATCCCGAGCTTCGTAAAAACCCAGCCGCCGAGGAAGGATCCGATCAGGCCGAGAATGATGTCCGTGATACAGCCGAAACCGCGGCCACGCGCGATCTTTCCCGCAAGCCAGCCGGCGATCAAGCCAAGGAGAAGCCAAGAGACAATACCGTGTGATTCGAACCAGACTCCATAAGCTTTCTGTACTAGAGTGTGTGCGACCAGCATGAAGCCTCCGTTGGAAACAAAGATTGTATCTGAGTTTGCGGTTCAGGCAATCGAATGGCATCTGGAATGAATGCCTGCGCTACTGGGAAGCCGGCTGCTGCTGGGTCATGCAGTGGAGCGTGCCCAAACCCACGACGAGATCGCGGCATGCAATACCGATCACTTCGCGGTCCGGAAGCAAACTCGCCAGCGTATTCAGCGCCACGCGATCATTCGAATCATTGAAGGTTGGAACGATCACGATTTTGTTGGCGATATAAAAATTCGCGTAACTCGCGGGAAGCCGATATCCATCGAAATAAACGGGAGTGGGCATGGGCAAGGTTTCCACGCGCAGGGGACGCCCGTCCTGATCTTTCATGGTTTTCAGCAACGCGAAATTCTCTTGCAGCGCGGCATAGTTTTCATCCCTGGGGTCATCCTCCACGATAGTCACGACCGTTGACGGATTGACAAAGCGCGCGAGGTCGTCCACGTGGCCATGGGTGTCGTCGCCGGCAATCCCGTTCTTGAGCCAAAGGACGTTGGTCACGCCGAGATATTCGCGGAAGACCCGCGCGTAATCTTCTTTGGTGAAGCGCGGATTTCTTTCCTGCGCTTTGCTCAACAGGCATTCTTCCGTTGTCAGGAGCGTCCCGCGCCCATTCACGTCGATGCTGCCGCCTTCGAGCACCACGGGCCGGCCTTTGTGTTCCGGCCGCCAGAAGCGGCGCTTCAGCTTCCGGTTGGCGCGCGCGACGACGACGGCGTCCTTCTTATAATTCGGATACTTGGCCCAGCCGTTGAATGCGAAATGGTTGAAGGCCACTTCACCCGCGTCATTTCGAACGCAGATGGGCCCTGAGTCGCGCATCCAGCCTCGATCGGTGGGCACGTGGAAGAAATCCACGGCTTCGAGATTGGCGCCGGATTTTTTCAAGATGGCTCGCACGCGTGACTCAGCGTCACGATTTTCAACGAGCAAATACACGCGCTCGACCTTCGACAAATGCCGCACGATTTCCGCGAACGCCCAGGGGATGGGAGAAAATTTTCCGGGCCAGTCGGTCAGTTCGTGGGGCCAGCCGAGCCACGTGGCTTCATGGCGCTCCCACTCAGCGGGCATGCGGAAACCGAGAGAGCGCGCGGTGGAGGAATTGGCGATCGTGGTCATGAGCAAGCGTTGAGCAGCGGGCGTTGTTTTAACACAGAGTTCACAGAGAGCACGTGGAAGAGTCGGGGCTAATCGCCGTTCCAGCGATTAAGAATTGGCTGGTAGGCATCGATGCGCCGGTCGCGCAGGAACGGCCAGTGGCGGCGGGTTTCCTCGCTCCTGGCGGGGTCGCATTCGACGACGAGGATTTCCTCTTTATCGCTCGAAGCTTCGGAGACAATCTGACCGAACGGATCGGCAACAAAGGAATGGCCCCAGAATTCCAATCCCGCGTCACCCTTCTCCGGCTTGCCTTCGAATCCCACACGGTTCACAACCGCCGCATATACACCATTGGCAATCGCATGGCCCCGCTGAATGGTCCGCCAGGCATCGAGTTGCGCGGCGCCAAACTGCGCTCTCTCGTGCGGATGCCAGCCGATACTGGTGGGATAAAAAAGAACCTGTGCGCCGCCGAGCGCGGCGATCCGCGATCCTTCCGGATACCACTGGTCCCAGCAAATCTGCACGCCGATGCGAGCGTACTTGGTATCGAAATTCGGGAAACCGAGGTCGCCGGGCGTGAAGTAGAATTTTTCGTAGTACAGGGGATCGTCGGGGATGTGCATCTTCCGGTATTTTCCGAGAAAACTTCCGTCGGCGTCGAGCACCGCGCACGTATTGTGATAAACACCCGGCGCTCTGCGCTCGAAGAGGGAAACGACCAGCGCCACTTTCTTATCCTTGGCGATTTGGGCCAGCTTTTCCGTCGCCGGCCCGGGCACGGCTTCGGCGAGATCGAAAAGCCCGGCATCTTCGGTGCAGCAGAACTATTCGCCGTGAAACAGCTCATGCAAGCAGATGATCTGCGCGCCGCGGGCCGCCGCTTCACGAATTTTCCCGATCGCCCGCTCAAGATTTTCTTCGGCGTTCGCCGTACATTTCATCTGAACGAGTCCAATGGTAAATTTGTCCGCCATATTTTTAGTCTAGCATGAGCGTGAATCGCCGCCGCATGCGCGTTTTGTTCTTTCCTTTGCGCCGAGTTTGTACTATCAATCTGCAGGACGTTCAAGCATCATCACGCTTCATACGCGAGACGGAAATTCACCGGAAATACAGGCTTCAAATCTTTCCGAGGAGACGCGATGGCGAAGCAGGAAAAGAAAACTGTGACAGGGAGAGTGCTCCATGATCCAGTGAAGGATAAACTCCGGGCGATTTTTCCGCTGGATTTATCCAAATGCCGCACCATCGATGAACTGGTTCGCGCCATGGGCGACACCGCATTTACGGGCCGCCAGATTGGAGACGCGGCCGACATTCTGGAAGCGATGGCCCGAGATAAGGATTGCTTCGTGGTCATGACCCTCTCCGGGGCCTTGACCGTGGCAAAGATGGGCCTGGTCTTCTGCGATCTCATCGAGTCCGGCGTGGTCAACGCCATCGTCTCCACCGGCGCTCTGATGGCGCACGGACTGGTGGAAGCCACGGGCCACTCTCATTTCCGGTACAACCCAAAGATGGACGACAAGGAGCTATTCCAGGCGGGCTACAACCGCGTCTACGATTCGCTCGAACCCGAAATAAACCTGGATCACGTCGAGGAAGTAATGGAACGCATCCTCGAGGAATGGGAGGCGGAAGACGTGGTTTGCAGCTGGAAGATTCACCGGCGCATCGGCGAGTATCTGCATAAGAATTTGCCGGGGAGGGGAATCCTCAAATCCGCTTACGAGCACAACGTTGCGGTCTTTGTTCCGGCTTTCAGTGATTCCGAACTCGGTATCGACTTCGCGCTGCACAAGATCTCCCGGCAGAAAGAGAAGCGCCCGCTGCTGCGCTTCGATCCTTTCGAAGACTTCGAGAAATTTGCCGATACCATGCTGGCCACGAAGCGCATGGGGATTTTCACGGTCGGCGGGGGAGTGCCGCGCAACTGGTCGCAGCAATTCGGTGTGTACGCCGAGTTGCTGGCGCGCCGTGGGTACAAGAATCTTCCCCTGAAAC
>QHYF01000375.1 GCA_003224075.1 Acidobacteriota bacterium | reverse complement strand
CTTCGAAAATAGCGCACGTCATCCTGCGCTCCGCCCCTGGCACTCTAGAATGCTTCGCGCAGATAGTGAGATGAAACTTCAAGCAACGTGCCGCTAGCGTGTTTGCATCGCTAGCGGAACCCGCCTGCGCCCCAGCATACCTGCGCGATGGATTCCAGGCGCCGGGTAATGCCCGCATCATCTCGCGGCCTGGTAACCGACCGTTGGCCACCGAACCGCTACGCCTTCAGAAGTAGAAGCGAAGCGAAAGCTGTAAGTTGCGCTCACCGCCAGCGACTCCACCCCCCTTGGTAAGTACTTTCCCAAACGTAGAGCTGGTCGGGTTGAGGCCGATATTGGTTGTCCCGCTGCAACCGCTACCGCCGCACCAATTCGGGTGGTTGATAAAGTTGTACGCCTCGGCACGGAACTGGAACCCTCTTTGCTCGTCAATGGGGAAGGTTTTGAATAGTCCAAGGTTCCAGTTTTGGTATCCTGGCTGGTAGATCAGGTTGCGGACGCGCTGCGTGTTAAACGTTCCGGCAGCCGGCTTGGTAAAGACCGAGGTATCGAACCACTGGCCGTTGGCACCGAAGGTCCCGATGATTTTCGGAGTGCCGCTGACGACCCAGTATTGGCCGTTCTGACCGCAACCGAAGTTGGAGTCTAGGCCCACTCCGGCGTAATCCGCGGGGCCTGCCACGCTGCAAGGTAAGCCGGTCTGGAACTGTGTGACTTCGGTGATTTGCCACCCTCCCAGCAGCTTGCCGCTCAGCGTCGAGTGGTTTTTGAAGAATGGCAGGTCGTAGAGGTAGTTGAGCACGAGGATATGGCGGGCATCGAATTCCGACGGCCCCCACAGCATGCTTACGTCATAAGTGTCGGGAACAACGTCGCGCTGGTTCGAGCCGCTGTCCATGCTCTTGGACAGCGTGTAGGACACGCCGAACTGGAGCCCGCCCGAGTAGCGGCGGGTCCAGGCCACCTGGAGCGAGCTGTACATCGAGTTGGCCACATTGTCCGTTTGCCGAATAGAGCCGAAGCCCAGATACGGCCGGAAGGCGTTGATATTTTTGAGCTTCGTCTTGCCATCCGCCGGATCAACGAAAAAGTTAGCTGGATCGGTCAGCGCGCTAACGGGGGGCTGGTTGATGTCCGCCTCTCGTTGCAGGTGCAGACCGCGGCGGGCTACGTACCCCACGCTCAAGAGTGACCTCCAGGGCATCTCGCGCTCGACCGTAAAGTTCCACGCCCACGCCTCTGGGGGCTTAAACGCCTTGCTCTGCGTTGTCACCACCAGGGGAATGCTGGCAGCGCCGCCTCCTCCGGGGTTATCCGCCGAGCCGTTGGTCACGCTCGCGTTGGGTTGGAACGGTGGATTTCCGCCCAGGAAGATCGAGTCGCTCACGCCCAGGCGGGTAATAAAGCGCCCCGCGCCGGCGCGAAGCACGGTCTTGCTATTAAGCGAATAAGCGACACCGAGCCGTGGCTGGATTTCGCCCCACTGGATGTCGGAGTAATGGTTGGGAACGCCGCGGAACAACCGACTGAAATCTCCCTGGCTCGGGTCCGCCTCCGGGACGCGGCCCTGCGCGGAGCTCGGAAACCCGCTCCCGGGTATAACCATGCCGTTGTACACATCTGCCCCTGTACCAGTAACGAGACCGTTCTTGTCAACCGTTCCTACGATAAGACCGGTCTTGGAATCTATCGTCACCGCTTTGCTCGGATCGTAAAACTGCGGGTCAAAGGCGATCATGTTTGCCCACTCGGCATGGTAGGGAACGATGACCGAGTAACGGAATCCGTAGTCGAGGTGCAGCCTCGGTGTGGTTTTCCAGGAGTCCTGCGCGAAACCCTCGTACATGTTGGCGCGGAAGATGGTGTACGCGCGGTGGCCGATTTCCGAGTAAGTATCGAACAGGCCCAGAGCTGCGTTGGCGACTGCGACCCCGGTCCCGCTGGCCCGGCCGTCGGTAAACAGGAATTGGCCGTTCTGGTTGTTCGTGCAAGTCGAACATGCCTGCACGTTGATCTCGTCGTTGTCGTCTTCACCTGCCCGCTCAAACATGAAACCGAACTTTGTCGTGTGGTTTCCATTGATCCAGGTGAGGCTGTCGGACGCGGTGTAGATGGGGCCCGAGGAGTGCGAGGGATACGGCCCGCCGCTCAGATCAGAGAAGTTGGATATTTTCACAGTTGGGATGCGTGTCGGGATCAGCTTCCCTTGCGGAAATATGTAGGGATAGTTGAGGCTGCAGGGCACCGTGGATTGCGCGCATGCCTTGGTCCGGTCGAAGAAGTTCGCCGTGTCCACGGGGATCAGCACAACGTCCTCACTCGCGGTGATTTGGGCCTCATTGACCATCCTGGAGTTGAGCGTCCAAACGTGGTTGAGTGAGCCCGTCTTGTTGGGGCGATTGAAAAACTTGGGCGTGCGGTCGGTATTGCCGTCGAGCGGCTGGTACTCGAGATAAGCATAATTCGTCGCCCGGAACCTGATGCGCTGCTTCTCGGTCAGGTTTAAGTCTACCCCAGCAGTATCCTTCCGCTGGTCGAACGTGTGCAGCTTCGCGGCAAACCAGTTGCCGTTGCCGCCGATGAAGGTGGCGGGGGTTAACTGTGTGGGGATCGGCCACGCATTCAGAATACCGATGCCATTGGGGCTGAGCCGATTTGAAGGAATGATATTGCCAGCGAAACATCCGTTGGTGTTCTGGACGACTGGACCGTAGGAAATGACCTGGCCGCATTGCGAAGCCAAAGGCGATTGTGGATCCGTTACGTACGCGGGAACCTTGATCTTAGTTTTCGTGGGATCTGCTGGATTTATTACCGTGCGAGTGACAAAAGGATTGTTAGGATCAAGCAATTCGCTGAAATCGCCCTGCCGCATTTTGAGCGTCGGAACCGATAGCAGGCCATTCGATGGCACCGATGAGCCCGACTCGAGAAAGTGGTACTTGACCCATTCTTCTCCCCAGTAGAAGAAGACCTTTTTTCTATTGGTGTTGAATTTCCCGGG
>QHYF01000069.1 GCA_003224075.1 Acidobacteriota bacterium | reverse complement strand
ACGAATTCCTGAGTGTAGGTCACACAGACCACCAGGAGATTGAGAGGGCAAGTTATGGCGCTGCGATAACGGAGATACGCTAGACGCGATAATAAGTCAGTTCTCCAAGTTCTCCATCTGAGAGCACCCTTGTTTGACGCAAGTGGTTGCAACACTGTGTCTTATTGGGTTTCCTGCGTCGTTCGCAACGAGGAGGCCGAGGGTTCGAATCCCTTCTCGTCCGCCAATTCTTTTTCAACCATTTGCCTTTAACCTGCAAGGTTGAGAGCGGTCCCTGGGCGCATCGCATGCCTGGCCTCCTTCTCGCGCAGGATCAGACGACCGCTGGCCGCCGCTTGCCAACATTCGTGGCCTGTTCGAACGCGTAGGCCAGTTGCAGAACGCCCCAGTCGTCGTGGTGACGGCCCACGATTTGAATCCCGATGGGCAGACCGCTGGCTGAAAACGCGCAGGGAACGGAAATCGCGGGATTCCCTGCTGTCGAGATGTAATAGGCGGATTTCATCCAGGCGATGTAGTTTTCCATCTTTACGCCGGCAATTTCTGTCGGGTAGTGCACGTTCACGTCAAAGGGAAGCACTTGATTTACCGGCAAAAGAAAAAATTCATATTCTCCCTTGAATCCGCACATCCGCTGGTACAACGCCGTGCGTTTGGCCTCTATGCGCGAAAGATACGGGCCGGTAAGCTTGCGGCCCTCTTCGACGTGCCAGTGGATGTATTCGTTGAGCTCGTCACCGTGGGTTGCCAGCAAGTCACCGAAGGCGAGCTCCGTTGACCAGTGACGCCAGGCCAGGAAGCACTCATTGGCGTCGCGAAAATCGGGCTCGCCGTCTTCGACAATGCATCCCAGTGACTCGAAGACTTTACGCTGCGCCTGCACCGCGCTTTTGACCTCCGGCTCGCACGGCAATCCCATGTCTTTGAACATGGCCACACGCACGCCTTTGAAGCTGCGGAGTCCGAAGTCATTGTGCCGTTGGTGCTTGCGGGATTGCCCGCCAACGGTTGAGCCGCTCCGGCGGATCCAATCTGTGTCGCGTTCGAAAGAAGGGGGCTGATTGTCGCTGAAACCGCGGCTGAGGTTCCGAGCTTGAGAGCATCACGGCGTTTGATTCTTTCGGTCACGCGGCACATCGTTGGATGATGACTCGCACCAGCGCCCTAGCTCGAATTCCGAAGAGCGATTGGCAAGCGGCGCTGGTGACGAAACTTATAGCCCAGAGGCTAGGCCGCCGACAATAATTCTTCGGCGATGGAGACGGCCTTCTTCGCTTGTGTTGCGTCGCTCAGCCGTCCGCGCGCGAAATCGCGAGTGCCGCCGCCCTTGCCTCCGACTTTCTCTAGGACCCGCTTGAGCAGTGCGCTCATGTCTTTCGCGGCCGAAGGATGCTGGGCAAAAAGCACGTGACCATCTTCGGCCAGCGCCAGGATCGAGATCGTTTTTTCGAACTTGGCGATTTCCGTCGCAAAGAAACCAAGATACTCGGCGGGGAGGCCTTCGAAAACACGGGAGACAATGCGGAATCCGCGAGGGCCGCGCTGCGCGGCTTGCAAGGCAAGTGCGGCTTCCGCTTTGGCCAAGCTCTCCAACATGGCGCGAAACTTTTTGAAGTGGGCGTCACGCTCCGCAAGCGCACGCGTAGACGCAGTGACAACATCTTCGGGAGCGCAGTTCAATTTTTCAGCGGTTTGGCGGAGCAAAAGAAAATCCTGACGGGCGGCGCGTTCCGCCCGGCCACCGCAGACAAACTCGACACGCCAATCCTGACGAATCTTGGCGCAGCGGCGCACCAGAACCAAGCCGATTTGGCCGGTGCGCTTGACGTGGGTTCCGCCACAGGGCTGCAGATCGGCGGATTCGATTTCGATGGCGCGCAGGATGCCCTTGCGGTCGACTTCCTTGCGAACGCCGAGTTTCGACAACTCATCCGCGGTGCCGTAGCGGACCGTGACAGCGCGGTCTTCAAAAATAACCTGATTTGCTGCGCGCTCGGCGCCTTCGAGGATTTCATCCGTCGGCTCCGGGCCGCGCAGATCGATGGTGCAAATCTGCGTTCCGAGATGAAACGAAACCGTCGGGCGTCCGAAGCGTTCCTGAAACATGGCGGAGAGGAGATGCTGGCCGGTGTGCTGTTGCATGTGGTCGAAGCGGCGAGGCCAGTGGATGCAGCCTTGCGCTTCGCCGGGACCCAGCGCTCGATCAACGAGGTGGATGATTTCATCTTCGTGCTCGCGCACGTCCAAAACATTGGCGTCGCCAAGTTTCCCGAGGTCGTGCGGCTGGCCACCGGAACTGGGATAAAAAGCAGTGCGATCGAGGATGACTTCCCAGGCCGGAGCCTTCGCCTCCGGCGACGCGGGAACCGCAGCCGGCTCGCACGCTAAAACTTTGGCGGTGAATTCCCTTTCGAACGAGTCGTCGTAATAAAGCCTGCGTGTAAGCATGAGCCTATTCTGTTTGCGCGAATTGCAGCGCGCGCTGCCAGGCCTCGGCATACTTATAGCCGGTGCCGGTGTTGAAAAGCACGACCGTGTCCTGCGGCTTAATCCACGCGGAGGCTGCGAGTTTGCGCGCGGCAATCACGGTGGCCGCGCCTTCCGGCGCGGCGAAAATTCCTTCGAGCGAGGCCAGTTCCCTTCCCGCCTGAAGCATTTCGTCGTCAGTTACGGTGATCGCAGTTCCGTTCGTTTGGCGGAGCATGCTCAGAATCAAATGATCACCGAGCGGGCCAGGAACGCGCAGACCAGAGGCGATCGTCGCGGCGTTCGGAAAAAACTGAGCCGAGTCCTGGTGAGCTTCCCAAGCTTTGACGATCGGAGCGCAACCCTCCGCCTGAACGGCCACCATGCGAGGGCGTTCGGAGCCGATCCAGCCCATCTTCTGCATTTCGTCGAAGGCTTTGCACATGCCGATCAGGCCAACTCCACCGCCGGTGGGATACAAAATGACGTCCGGAAGCTTCCTTTCGAATTGCTCCCACAGTTCGTAGCCCATGGTTTTCTTGCCTTCCACGCGGTACGGCTCCTTGAGCGTAGAGACGTCGTACCAGCCTTCGCCGTCCTTGTGTTCGGCGACGTATTTGCCACAATCAGAGATCAAGCCGTTCAACTTAACGACCTTGGCGCCAAAGGCCTGGCATTCCATGATATTCGCGTAAGGTGTGTCCGCAGGCATGACGATGACGGCGGGCAGCCCTGCTGCCGCGGCGTAGGCGGCTAGTGCGCCGCCTGCGTTGCCGGCCGTGGGAGCGGCCAAGGCCTTCGCGCCGAGTTGCTTGGCGCGGGTGACCGCTACGGTTATGCCGCGCGCTTTGAACGAGCCCGTAGGATTCAGTCCTTCGTCCTTGACGTAGAGGCGCTTCAGGCCCATGGACGCGCCGAGGCGTTCCGTGTGGACCAGCGCCGTCATGCCTTCGCCGAGCGAGACGGGAGGATCATTCGGCAAGACTTCCGCGTAGCGCCAGAGAGTGCGTGGCCGTGTTTTCAGGCTTTCGAATGTTAGCGTTGCGGCAGCGCGCCGCAAGTCGTAGCGCGCCAGAAGCGGCTTTCCACAGGTGCAAAGATGCTGCTCTCTCGAAGGATCGTGTTTCTTGCCGCAGGCGGAGCATTCCAGCTCAATGATGTTTGAAGGTTTCGCCATGAACGTGAAAGTTTAGCACACGCGTTTTTGACCAATCGTCGGTCTCCCCGGATGAGTGGCTAGGTTTAGGGCGTCGCGACAAGAGGCAGCTCGACGAAGCTTTCCTGGCCGGAGTGGATAGATTTAAGGTGTCGTGACCACCGGCAGTTCGATGAAGCTCTCCTGGCCGGGCGCGTGGTAGACGCGCTGCGTGGCCTTGCGGTAATCGCCGGGCTTGGCCCAGAAGATGTTGGGGACGAAAGTCTGCGGGTTGCGGTCGTAAAGTGGGAACCAACTGGACTGGATCTGCACCATGATGCGATGGCCTGGCAGGAAAACGTGGTTGGCGGTGGGCAGGTTGAAGCGGTAAAGCAGCGGCTTGTCTGGGGCAATCGGCTTGGGAGTCTCGAGGCTCTCGCGATAGCGGCCGCGGAAGATGTCGGCGGAAATCATGAGCTGGTAGCCACCCATGGCCGGCTGACCCGCGACCTGGTCGGGATAAACGTCAATCAGCTTGACCACCCAATCGGAATCCGTGCCACTCGTAGAAGCAAACAGATTGGCGACGGGTTGCCCGCTGATTTTCACTGGCGCGCTCAAGACCTCGGAAACAAACACCACAACATCGGGGCGGCCGGAGGCTTCGCGCTGATCGTCCACAAGCCATAAGGGCCAAGTCAGGCCCTTGTCGATGTCATAGCCGACGGGCCGCGTGGGGCGGGCTCGGAAAGGCACGGGCTTGGCCGGGTCGGAAACGTATTCGTCGAAGGGGGCGTCGCCGGGCTTTGGCGAAGCGAAGCCGAGCTTGAGGCCGGCCGAAAGATAAAGCGGGGTTCGCCGGACGCTGCAACCGCTGGCGCAGCCGGCGGGCCACGCCGGCAGGCGACGCCAAACGTTGGTGCCGGTTTCGAACGCGGAGACCGGAGGGACATCGGCTTTGGGCGCGCCGTCCTTGAGATATTGCGCGAGGAAGGGTCCGAGGATTTCCCGGCGGAAATGGAGAGCGGTATCGCTGTTGAATTTCAGGGCGCCGAGGCTGCTGCCATCGCTAATCTCCTGCCCGTGATGCCAAGGGCCCATAACCAGGAAAACTTTGTCGTTGCCGGTGTCCTTCGGCTTCAGCGCCTTATAAACGGCGATGGCGCCGTAAATGTCTTCCTGGTCCCAGAGGCTATCCACCAGCATCACCGGAACTTTCAGGGGTTGCGCCGCCAGGATTTGATCCATGGCCTGAGCGCGCCAGAAGGCGTCGTAGCTGGGATGCTCGAGAATTTTTCGCCAGAAACCGACTTGCTCGAGGCCGTGTTCCCGGCCGAGTTCCCCGGCGGAGCCCGCCCGCATGAACTCGTCGTAGTCGTCGAAGTGGCTGAACCACCACTTGGCCTTGTTGTCGCGCGTGGCCTCCTGTTCGTAGATATACGGCATATTCTGCTGGCGGAAGGCGCCGTAGTGGAACCAGTCGTCGCCCATCCAGCCGTCCACCATGGGGTTCATCGGCACAGACACCTTGAGCGCGGGATGCGGATTGACGAGAGCCATCAACGGCGTGAAGCCGTTGTAGGAAATGCCGAGAATGCCGACCTTGCCGTTGCTTTCTGGGACATTTTTCACCAGCCAGTCGATGGTGTCGTAGGTGTCGGTGGAGTGATCGACGGGCGTCGGATTCAGCGGTCCGTGCAAAGGGCGGTTCATTACGTAGTCGCCCTCGGAGTCGTATTTGCCGCGGACGTCCTGAACCACGCGAATGTAGCCGCCTTCGACGATGACGTCGGTGGCGTTGTCGTAGCCGCTGAGGATGGGACCAAGGTGGGAGCTGGGCGCATGGCTAGTCAGATCCGTGGCGTTATAAGGGGTGCGAGTGAGGAGAATGGGCGCGCCTTTGGCGCCCTTGGGCACAAGGATGACGGTGTGAAGTTTCACGCCGTCGCGCATGGGGATCATCACATCGCGCCGAATGTGATCGAAGCTGGCGCTCACAGACTCGAACTTGGTGGGAGTTTCGCTCGGTAAAGTGGCTTGCGCGGCGGGAGGAGGCGCGGCGGTCTGGGCCGAAGATGGCTGTGCGAACAGCAGGGTGCCGAGCGTCGGCGCGAGCAAGGTCAGCATGTGAACGCAGTAGATTGGCTTCATCAAATCCCTCAAGGGTGCGAAGGGCAGGGCGCACCGGTGCCCGTTTTTTGGCGCAGCCGCTCGCGGACGTAAAACGTCCGCGCAAGCCAGAAAATCTGCGCCATGCCCGGATGATTGAACGAGGGGATTATATTCGCGGTGCGCGCTCGAACGCCACCGGCTGATCCCAGGTGCGTGTGTAACACGGAAACCGCGCAAGTGGATTGTCATTGAATGCTGTCAGGCAGATGTCCAGTAAAGGCGACGAGATGGAAACGGCGCAGGGGCTCCTAATCGGGTTTGAGCGGCATGAGCACGTCAACTTCTTGATGCTAATGCGGATTAACGCCCATGAAAATGTAAGATGAACGTCGCTTCCTGGGTGTTTGGATTGCCATCGCACACGGCAGGTGTGAATACCCATTGCTGAACCAGAGCCAGCGCTTCGGCTCCTAAATCAGGGTGCTCCGCGCTCTGCACCACGGCTTCATGGACTTTTCCGTCTGTCGAGATGATTCCTCGAATAGCGACATCAATATTTCTGCCGCCCTTCCCCGCCTTGGGCTGCGGCATGGACGTTCCGATCGCACGGCGATAGGTTTTGCAAAAATTGCGGATCTGAGCCTCCGGTGGCGCGGCGAGCACGTTTTCGCTCGCGTCCGTGAGCTCCGTCATGGCCTGCGAAATCTCCAGCTTGCGAACGCCGGCAAACGAGTAGGTAATCTTGGCAGGCACAAGCTCGCCCGCAAACGAAAAGAACTCACTGTTTTCGATGAGCTCGTCACCGACCTTTTCCAAAACCAATGTTCCATTGCTGTGATCGACGCAAAGCTCGTTGTTCTCGATCTTCTGGCCTCGGATGGTATCGAATTCAATGCATCGAATCTTTTTCCCGACTGCGGCTTTATCCACGATCGCATGGATCACATCGTCGTCAGCGAATCGCAGCAAATAAATGGGGGTCAGCCGCATGACGGTATTAATTTCAGCAGGGGGCAATTCGCTGCTTCTCACGGTCGCCAGGCGTCCCCCGGCCCAAATATCGAGTGAGTGATACTCACCGAAGCGGGACTCCTCGCGTCTTCCAGTACCCTGCACAACCACACGCGTGAACGTGCCCTCTTGTGGCCCAGAGCTGGAGTCAAAGACGCGGAAGGTGTCGACGCGCTCCAGATTTGGCAATTTGGGCGAGAGGCTGACACCGTTGGCGCGCTCCAGCAACTGAACGGCTTCGCGACGCAGTTCCGGGTCCTGAGCGGATGCTGGAATGGCGGTAAAAAGAATGAGCGGAAGGACCTTCAGGACTGATTTCATTTGTCACCCCAGAAAATGGCTGGGGATTGGATGCCCTTAGCCAGGATTTCCGTTTTGACTACAACAGCAGACCCGTAACATAAACCTGAGGGCCTCCAAAAGCAATGGTCAGTCCTAGACACCTAACTCCGGATAAGCGTCCTTACCGGAAACTTAATCCACTGCCGAAACGGCATCCGGTTTCAAGGTACAATTGAGAGTGCGGCCGCAAAGCGGTGGACTAAACTATGGCTGTGCGACTCATTGCGCTGGACATTGACGGCACGCTGCTGGACAGTCGCTGGCAGGTCTCCGAGGCCAACCGCGCGGCGATTGCGGGGGCAACGCGCCGGGGCATCGAAGTGGTGCTGGTCACCGGGCGGCGCTACGACTTTGCCATGCCCGTGGCGCAAAAGCTAGATTGTCCACTTACAATGATCGTGAACAATGGCGCCCTGATCCGTTCTAAAGAAGGCCGCACGCACTTGCGGCACCTCCTGCCACAGAGCACGGCGGAGAAGGTCCTAGCACTCACGCGCGCCTGGCGGGACGGCGCCGCGGTGGTTTTTGACCGGCCGCGAGAAAATCAAGTGATGCTGGAAGCGCTGGACCCGGACGATTCGCTGCGCTACGCCTACTACTCGCGCAACAAGGAATTCATCGGGCTGGCGAAACCTCTGGAAAGCTGCCTGACGGAAGATCCCATTCAAGTGATGCTCTCCGGCAATGTTGCACCGATGCGTGAAGCGGAAGCCGTTTTGCGCGGCGCACCGTTCGCCGGTGAATTTGCGCTCGCGGTGACGACTTACGAGAGCAAAGACTTCGCGATGATCGATGTGATCAATTCCGTTTGCTCGAAAGGTTCGTCGCTCGCAGAATGGGCGGCCCTGCGAGGAGTCGCGCGCGAAGAAGTGATGGCCATCGGGGACAACCACAACGACCTGGAAATGCTCTCCTTCGCGGGCATCCCGGTAGTGATGGGAAACAGCGTGCCGGAATTGAAGGCCTATGGCTGGCATCAAACCGGCACGAACGACGAGAACGGTGTGGCTTTGGCGATTGAGCAATTTGCATTGCGGGAGGCCACGCCTTGCGTCTGAAGCAAGCCTCACTTCTGCTCCCGCTGGTTCTGCTAACCGCTCCTGGGCTGCGCGCGGAGTACATCGTGCTTCGCAGCGGCCAGCGCCTGACGGTGACGGGCTACCAGCTTGTGGGGGACAAGTACCGTTTGCAGATGGCGGGAGGATCCGTGGAAGTCGCCGCCGAAGAGGTGGTGACCATCGAACCGGAAGAGGTTTTTACGCCAGTGCCCGCGAAGCCGGTCGTGAAGCCGCCCTATCGAGAACTGATCGAAGCTGCGGCCTCGCGCTACAACGTGGATGCCAACCTCATCAGCAGCGTGATCGCCGTGGAATCTAATTTCGATCCGAAAGCCGTGTCCCGCAAGAATGCGCGGGGCCTGATGCAACTGTTGCCGGAAACGGCGGCGCGGCTGGGCGTGAAAAACATGGATGATCCTAAAGACAACATCGAGGCCGGGACGCGTTACCTGAGCGAACTGCTGCAAATGTACAAGAACGATCTGGTGCTGGCGCTCGCAGCCTATAACGCGGGGCCTGACAAGGTCCAGCAATACGGCCGCGTGCCGCCCTTTGCCGAAACGCTTTCGTATGTCCGCCGTGTCAGGCGCAGCTACGAGAAGAGCAAGTCGAGTGCATCCCCAAAAATGACCACTCCGCCCGGAGCGATGGCCGCGACTTCCGCCCCTCGGACAAGCCAACCCCAGTAAAAATCATTGCGGCTGCGGCGGCGGATTCTGCTGCGGCTGCTGAGAATTCTGCGGCGGGTTCGGCTGCGGATTGGCTGGACTTTGTCCAGGTTGGTTGCCGAATTGGGTGTGGGCAGGATTCTGGCCCAAACCCGTACCGGTTTGCATACCCGGCTGGCCTACCCCGAAATTATCTTTTGAAGGATCCCAAATGAACTCGAAGAGCCGGTAATTCTTGGCGTGATCGTAAATGATGATGGAAGCCCTGTTGACCTTGCTGCCGACTCCGATGATGTTGCCGCCTACAATGGTAGGAGTATTGCCAACTGAAACCTGATCCGGATTGGAACCTGAACCGCTTTGGTCCGTTCCCGCGGGCGTTCCGGTCGTGCCCGGTGGATTGGTGCCGGATGTCGTTCCAACTAGCTGGGTTCCAGTTTGGCTCTGACCCTGTTGACCGCTTGCGCCGGGCTGCGCCGGAGCGCCAGGCCCGCTCAAGGCACTCGCCGGTGTGCCCAAGCCGCCTGCTGGAGGAATCTGGAGGTTTCCCGTGCGAGGTTTCAGGCTACCAATGAGTTGTCCCGCAGCCCCGACGTAGATGAAGCGCCACGATCCGTCCTCCTTGTTCATGGGGTCTTTGTAAGACTGGCGTAAGAAGCGGAGCGAGCCCATCTTCGGCTTGGTAAGATCGTCGAGGGACGTAGGAAAGCGCCCCATCTTGCGGTAATAAAGTTTCACCCCGCGGGCGTATTGCTTTCCGCGCCAGATCATCTCCTTCTCTTGTTCGCGCCTGCCCTCGGTCAGGATGTTGGGCGCAACCCTCATGGTGAGAAGAAGCAGAGCAGTGACAAGAAAGATGGCTACGAGCAAGGCATACCCTCTCTCACTCTGCTTCCCTGTCGTTCGTGGACGTCTGAGGTTCATGCCGATGGGCCCGCCTGTTCTTCGAGGACTGCCCTGCCCTTGCGCCCCGAGGTGACTTCTTCGAACTCAAGCGTCGCATTGCCCACTCTCAGGATGCGATAGCGATTGAGCAAAACTTCGCCCTCCGCAACGACATAAACGTCCTGGCCATCGGTGAAAAAGGCGCGGCGGGAGGCACCGTTCGGGACGGTGCCGTAGCCGAAGAACTTGATGTTTGGGGGGAGTACCGGATCTGGGTCGGGCGCGGGCGGAGCTGGTAGAGCTGGTAGAGGGCAACAAAGTGGGTGGGGATCCTTTTGGGGAACCTGGGACGGTGGCGGCGGAGCAGCGGTCGTAAAAATATTGCGTCCACTGCTCTTGTACTCCGTCTTACGGGCGCCTTCCAGTATGTGCCAGTGAATTGCTGGGTTTTCAACGGAGAGCAATTGAGCAGTCTTGGCCGGGGAGTCGGCGGGGTCGGTCAAAGCAGTCCTGTCACGCTCGAAATACCAAAACCAGATGGCGCCGGCAACAACGAGAAGCACGACTAGCACCGCGAGCTGCTTCTTTTGCTTCATGACGCGGTCCGAAAATAGGTTTTGAGGTGCAGTGCGACTTTAATGACACTTGCGGGCCCTCGGTTTGCGTTCTCTGTGGCCAGATTCAGCGAATCCACTTCGTACACGTTGGTGGAGCGTTGCAGGGCGTTCAGGAACTGAATCACGCTCTTGTAATCGCCGTCGACGGTCGCATCGATCATCACCCCGGTTAGCCGGCGGCCGGCAATCTCCGTCTCCTTGAATGTGACGTCGTCAAGGTGGACACCGGATCTCTTGGCCATGCCCCCGAGTTCGGAGGTAACCGAAGAGTAGCCCGAGGATGCCGGGAAGAGCGATCGATCGAATTTGTCGCAATCCTTCTGAATTGCGGGAATGCTATCCCGGATGTCCTGGGCGCGCTTGATGTCCGCCTTGAGGAGATCATGGCGCCTGATCTCGGCAGCGAACTGCTGTTGTGGCGTGCGCGGGGCGGAGGCGAGCTGCCAACTGTAGGCCGCAAAAGCAACGTCGGCGAGGATGAGCAGTGTCAGTGCGCCGAGAATAACCTGCTTTCGCGATGTGAAGTCATGCCGCATCAAATCCTCGAATAGACGGTGGTCAGCTGCACGACCTTCTGATCGCTGGCCGGACCGGCGAGCTGGTTCGGCGTGCCCTCATGCTGCACTCGAACTTCAGTGAACTCCTTTGATTCTTCGAGCGCGTGCAGGAATTTCAACTTTGCTTCGTCGCTGGCGGCGCCCACGGTCAATTTCACCTCAACGCGACCCTGTTCTTGTGTCGGCACGATGCTACGCCGCCTGGAAGAATGTGCTCCAGGTCCATGAACATCTGCGTCCAATTGAAGCTGCGCGCGTCGATAATCGTATTGATAAATGCCGCGCGGTCATGCAGGGTGGCGACGTCCTTCTGACTGAAATAGCGCTCGAGTTCCCTGCGCTGCGTCTCGAGCTTGGCCATCTCCTGGCGCGCTTTCTCCGTGCGGGCGCGGAGTTCCGCGTCAGCTTCGCGGGCAGAGTAGACGTGCCAGCCAAGACCGAGAAAAACGAGACCCGAGACAAAGACGGTGAGACCAGCACCCGCAAAGAACCGCCGGTGGGTTTCCAGAGCTTTGGTCGCTAAATTGAGCCGAACTCTCACTTCCTAATTTTGCCACATTCTTCAGAAATCGTTATCAGCCACGCTGGAGCACCCAGCCAACCAATCCTTCCAATTCACGATCAACAAGCGGAAGAGCATCATCCTTGACGTATCCTTCGGAGATCGCTGAGTGCAGCAGCGAACGCACCTGGCAATGGAACTCCTCTTCGAGAGGGCGGACAAATTCGGGGAGACGCGCGCCAAGTCCGGCAAGGCGGACCGATTGAATGGCCTCCTGCCAGGTGTCCTGGTAGTACGCAGCCACCGGAAAAATCTCTTCCAGAAGCATCTGCGGGGTGAGGTCTGTGCCGTACGCGGGGAGCTCCGTGCAACGATAGCCGCACAGAACACCAGTGCGTACGATCGCCGTGGTAAGGGAAGAACCCGAGACGCGCGCGAGAAGCGCCGGCTTCTCATCATCGAGGATGGCGATGGCAGCGAGCGAAGAACTCAGCACTACGCCCGGGTGAAGTCCGGCGCCCTCGGCGAGGGATTCGTACTCGCGAATGATGCGGAGCCGCGCGAGTCCGGTCACGACGTCAACACCTGTTTCGCGCGGCGCCTGGCGCATGTAAGAGATGACCGTCTCATCCGCCTCGAAGGGCGCACTCTTCTTCAGCTTCCAGCGCAGCATCGGAATGGCTTCCTGTGCTGAACGAGGGAAATCCTCGAAGTGCTGGACGAAGACGCGAATTACGGGATCGGGGAGAATCAGTGCGACATCTTCATCCCGGGAGCGCAAACGATGGCACGCTTTGGAGACGGCCGCCTTGACGGCGGCAGAATTCACCAGATTGATTTCGACGGCCGATGGAACAATCGCTCCGGGCGGCAGTGATTCAACGGCGAACATATCCAGGGAGCCCGCGCGGCTCCAGCGGGCCGCGGCCACGCGGTCCGGCGCAACCTCGATGGCCAACGGTGGATGGGGCATGGCATCAAGCCAGCCCACAATGCGGCGCATCAGGCCGCTCCGGTAGATTCCCTGATGGAGTGCGGCGCTGCTACTCAACGAAAGTCACCTTGTTAATTTCTTTTACGGTGGTAATGCCTGCACGAATCTTGGCAAGTCCGCTCTCGCGCAGAGGGGTCATTCCCTCTTCGCGCGCCACGCGCTTGATTTCCGAGGTCGGCCGGCGGTCCACGATCATTTCCCGGATGCGGTCGGTTAAGTCCAGCAATTCGCAAATCGCAGTCCGTCCATGATACCCGGTGCCCGAGCATTCCAAACACCCCGCGCCCTCGACAAGCACAACGTTCACCCAAATAGCGGGATCAAGGCCTGCTTCTTTCAGCTCTTCGGAAGAATATCGCTTGGGCTTCTTGCAGCTCGGACAGATCACGCGGACCAGGCGCTGCGCCATGATGCAGTTGAGGGCGGAGACAAAGTTGTAAGGCTCAACGCCCATATTGATGAAGCGGCCGATGACGTCGGTAACGTTGTTGGCGTGAACCGTGGTGAAAACGAGGTGACCGGTAAGGGCGGACTGGATGGCGATCTGCGCGGTTTCCTGGTCACGGATCTCTCCGACCATGATTTTGTCGGGGTCGTGGCGCAGGATGGAGCGCAAGCCGCGGGCGAAGGTGAGGCCTTTCTTCTCATTCACGGGAATCTGCGTGATGCCGCGGACCTGATATTCGACGGGATCTTCGATGGTGATGAATTTGTCTTCGTCGCTCTTGATCTCGTTGATGGCGGCATAAAGCGTGGTGGTCTTGCCGGAACCCGTCGGACCCGTCACAAGGACCATGCCATAAGGCTCGCGAATGTAGCGGCGGAAGCGGCGAGTTTCGTCCGCGGAGAAACCAACGACGTCCAGAGTCAGGCTTTTGAATTTTTCCGAAAGCGTCTCTTTATCGAGAACGCGAAGCACCGCGTCTTCACCGTGACTGGCGGGCATGATCGAGACGCGCAGGTCGATATAGCGCCCTTTGTATTTCACCCGGAAACGCCCGTCCTGCGGGATGCGGCGCTCGGCAATGTCCAAATCGCTGAGCACTTTGATGCGCGAGAGCACCGTAGAGTGCCATTCCTTGGAGATGGGCTGCATGGCGTGCTGCAGGACACCGTCGATACGGTATTTGACGGCAACTTCTGCATCGCGCGCCTCGATGTGGATGTCGCTGGCGCGACGCTCGAGTGCGGTAAAAATAATGGTTTCGACGAGCCGTACCACGGGGCTGGCGGTGCTGTCACGTGTCAAGCGATCGCCGGAAATCGTCTCTTCGCTCTCCTCTTCCTCCTTGGAGGTCTGGAGAGTGAAGGCCTCCGTAGCCTGCTCCAGCACGCGCTGCGATTGCTCGGTACGCTTCAGCAGATCGCTAATCTGCCGGGGAGTGGCAACTTTAATGGCAAGCTTCTTGCCCAAGAGCAGCGGCAGCTCATCGCTCATTTGAACCTGACCGGGGTCCGCGGCCGCGATCGACAAGACATTGTTGTGCAGTTCAAGAGGGACGAAGTTGTAGCGGAACATCAGGTCCGCTGGGATGGCGCGGAAGAGCTCCGGATCGATCCTCTGTTCCCGGAGATCAATAAACGCATAGCGATATCTTTCGGCGAGTTTGCGCGCGACATCGCGCTCGCGCTGCTCTTCGTCGGCTCCGGGAAGCCCCGGCGCGGGAGGAAGTTGTTCGGTAGAGGCCATGATTCCTTATTTTGCCGTACCCGCAAGAGAAAAAGAAAAAATGGGCAGGTAGAGGGAAATGAGAATAAAGGCGACGAGCAATCCCATGAAGATCAAAAGAATGGGCTCGATGAGGGCAACGAGCGCGGACAGACGCACATTGACCTCCTCCTCATAGAATTCGGCCACGCTATTCAGCATGGGTGAAAGCGCACCACTCGACTCGCCGACCTCAATCATGTCCAGGGCCATTTCCGGCATCACGCTGCTGGACGAGAGGGCCACATGGACGGATTCTCCCTCGCGAACCCGTTGCGTTGCCTGCGCGACCGCAGAGCGCAGCAATTTGCTGGTGATCGCGTCACTCGCAGTCTGGAGCCCAGCGACCAGAGGGGTGCCCCCCGTAAGCAGCGTCGAAAGTGTGCGCGAAAACTGTGCCACTTGAAACTTGAGGAGGGTGTCTCCAAGCACCGGCACACGGAACTTGAAACGGTCGAAAGCCGTTCCTCCCTGTTCCGTACGGGACCACAAAAAAACTCCCGCGGCAGCCGCGGCCATCAACGCGACGATTCCCAAAACAACGAAACGGTAGTCTATGGTCACGGCGATCAACAACCGCGTGGGCGCAGGGAGTTCTACGTTCAAATCCTGGTAGAGCATGGCGAACTTTGGGATGACCGCCGTGACAAGGTAAGTCACGATCGCGATCGCAACGCTGATCAGCAGTGTGGGGTAAACGAGCGCGGCCAGAATTTTTTTTCGGACTCCCGTACTCACGCGTTGATAGGCAATGTAATAGTCCAGGACTCCCGGTAAGTTCCCGCTCTTTTCTCCGGCAAGGATGGCTGTGGAATAAACTTTTGAAAACACGCCGGCTTCCGCCACCGCCTCGGAGAGTGACTTACCTTCGCGGACTCGATCCCGGATCTGCGAGATCACCGGGCGGAGTTTTGGAGAGGCGGCGCGATTGGCAAGAAGATCCAGCGCTCTCAGGATAGGCAAACCGGCTTTAATGAGCGTGTTGAATTGCTGGTTGAGGATCAGGAAGTCCGAACCGCCAATCTGACGCCCACCTCTCTGGCGAACGAGAGCGGCGAGACGGCCCCCTCGGGATTCCACTGAATAGACGTAAAGGCCCCTGTCCGCAAGCTTCTGGCGCGCTTCGTCCAGTGAGCTAGCGGCTTCGACGTGTGAAAAGACACGTCCATCAGCATCCGCCACGCGGCAGACAAATTCTCCCATACGACCTCAGTCTACCTCATCTAGCTCATATGCGGGATAGGCCGCGGAGGTTGGCTGTTCCTCGCAGCAAATGGGCGGGCATGTCCCCTTGTCTAAGGTTTTACCCTCATATCGTCGACGGGCGATTCCCCATTCACAATGGCAACCCCTGGGGGAACCTCGAAACGGAAGAGGGAATCGCTCACAGCGGGATCAAATTCCCAGTTCGCAAACTTGAACTCCAGCTCGACACGTCCGCCATCGCGCAAGACAACGCGCGTCAGATTCGCGGTGGCGCGCGAAACCTCCAGGAATATTGCGCTTTCGGGAACAGTTGGCCTAAGCCCCGTTCGAGTAGCGGCGGACCGCTTCTCTTGCGCATCTGTACCGCGAGGAACGCAATACAACATGACATCGTCAGCACTATCGGGTTTCACGTCGGTTGCGGGTTCAACGCGGGCGCAAAGCTTGTCCAACTTCATCTCTCCCGCAAGAAGTGCCAGCGGCGTTCGCCAGTCTGTGCTCTGCTTTGCGGCTACACGGGTGACGGTATGGTCCGCTGGAACATAAAACCACGCCGTCTTGCCATCTACGAGAAAGAGATTTTTCTCTGGAGACTCGTATTCCCATCTCATCTTTCCGGGTTTGCGAAAATAAGCTCTACCGGCTTCTACTCGGACTGGCCGGCCGTTCTCGCTATAACGCTCCAGAAATGTTGCTTGGAGCGTGCGTGCCGCACGATACCGCGCTTCAAGCAAAACAATGATAGGTTTCGCGTCTGGAGCAATGGACCACCAGCTTGTTGCTAGGGCACTCAAATACACGAAGAGTTTCATCATCTTTGAAGTTTAGCAGGATTCGCGCTCACGGAAGAGCGCATCCGGCGTCACCCCTCCGGTCGAGGTCACGCAAGGCGAAGACAAAGGTGGAAGCGAATGTCGAACGGGTTACGCGAACGCAGCCTAGAAGCCTTGGCGGCCGCCGACAGCCTTGGCCTATTGAATGGCCGCGAACGCACCCGAATCGCACGGATTCGGCGGCGCCGCGCCAGCGGGGTCGGCGCGGATCACACCCGTCTGGTCCGAGCAGAAAGAGCGTTGGCCGGTCTGGCCTAACACCATGGGAACTGCGCTCACGCTGAAATTTGCGTTGGGTGTCGTTACCGTGCCCACCGCAGCTGGCGTGGCAGTTGTGATCGCATACCCGCTTCTTGTTCCAGAGGACAATAAGCTGTCAAGGATACAGGACGTGGCTGAGGAGGCGACGCAGACGGCACCGACCGGACCGCCCAAGTTAGCCAGCGGGGCAAAGCCAATGCCGTAGCTCGTCGAATAGGCCACTTCCGCTGTATTGATAGTTCGGAGAGATTCCGCCGTTGACGCCTCGTTGGCCATCAGACGCGATCTGAGGTAGCTTGGAATCGCGATAGCGGCGATGATCAAAATGATCGCAACCACAATAAGCAGCTCGATGAGGGAGAACCCGGTCTGTCTCTGTCGCATAGGGATTCCGGAAGAGTATTAACCTTTCACGAGCCTTGACGACAAAAGGCACTAAGCCTTTCGTGCACGCGAGGGCCCGTTTGACAGCCCCCTTTCGCCCCCCTTTTTTGTCGATTCTAAGCCCGTAAGTCACTGCCAGTCCGTGAAAACTGACATAAACTGTCACATTAGTTGCGCTAGTGACAGAAAGAGTCCAGCAACGTTCAGATTCAATTCCCCAAGTCGGTATGCACATGTCCCACAGGAGTGCGCCGGAAGTTTCGCCGCAAATAGAGCAGGGGATTGATTCCTCGTGTTCAGTTTGATTCGCCGACAGATTGAGTGTTGGGTGCCCGGGTTTGCGAACTCGCTCTCTGCGAACTATGAGCGGGGGGCGCCGTTTGGCCGCGCAATGACGTTAATACTTGCTCCGTCAGGGATGAGAGTCTCGAGTTCCGCCGCATCAAGCGGAAGTGATTTCGACGCCGTCGCGTCCTGCAGGGCGTATCCGGCATCTCGCAAGAGTGCGACCAATGCGGCAAAACTGTGATGATTTTCTGCGTGGACGTAGGGGGACATCTCCATCACTAAGATAGGCCGAAACTTCGCAAGAACTCCCAAGCCGCCCCGTAGCACCGGCAATTCGTGACCGTCTACATCAATTTTGATGAGAGTCAGCCGGTCGATTCCTTGGCGTTCCACAAAGCGGTCGAGAGTGTCAATTGATGCTCCCTGGGTTGTGACCAGCCGACCGCGGTGCTTAGGATGAACGGAATCATCCTTTTCGAGGGGCCAACTCGCGTAGATCCCCTGGTGCGCAGTCTCCGCAGGTTCTGCGGCCAATAGAATTTGTTGCGGAAACGTGTGCGCTTCGAGTTCGGGATTCAAAGCCAGATTGCACCTTAATTTGGCAAACGCAAAGTCCGCAGGCTCGAAGGCGAAGACCCGCCCCGAGGGTCCAACACTCCGCGCCAATCCCAGGGTATGTGCGCCAATATTCGCGGGGCAAGAACCGTCGAGCGTTCAAATGAACCCAGCAGATAAATCGAGAAATCGATCCCCTCGCTCAGGTCCAGCCGCCACTTAAGGCCACCGCGACGGACCGTGGCGAGATTGTCTTTGCCCACTAGGCCGCGCCCAGCGGCGACAACTCTGTAGGCTAAAGCGGCAAGCAAAACTTTCGTTTTCGTTGTCAGCATCGGTTCCACGATTATGCCCGCGCTACGTCATCGCGCCAACATTTCCTCCGATTTTCGACTTCTTCCGGTCACGAGAACTGCCGTGCAGCGCCAGGCGCTCGGCCAAATATGCCGAGAGCACGGGCAGTGAAAAACGCTAACGTCGGCGCAAGACAATCAGGGCGAACATTCCCAGGTGAGCCATCTGCGCTTCCAGTCTCCGTTCGAGTCCTGCCCACGCAGAATGCGTGAATCCTGGCATCAAGCTGCGCATCCCAACTCCGCCAGACACCAGGTACCGGAAAGGGAGAAACGGTAGAATCTGCTCAATCAACAATTCTGGGAATTCTCTTTCAAACTTGCCACGATCTCTAAAAAAAACAATCCAGGGAATCGCCACGTTAGCACCGGAAAGAGGGCCCCCGAAAGAGAACGACCAGTCACGCGCCTCGGGGTGAAACGGTTCGTGGTGGAAGTGTGAATAGACAAATCGGGACAAGGACGTGACCCACGGCTCGATCATGAGAATTCTTCCTTTTGGGCGAATGCATCTGCAGGCCTCTGCGAAGAATCGGCCCACATCCGGCATATGGTGCATGACGTTGGTCATGACGATCGCCCTGAGCGACCCATCAGTGAAAGGCAGCCGCTGAGCCTCAACAACGACTTGCACGCCGGAACAGGGAAAGACTTCAGATGTGATCAAACCCGGAATGAAACGAGCGCAATAACCTCCACCCGAGCCCAGCTCCAAAACTTCCCCGGAGCCGGATGGAAGCTCCTGCAACAGCATGT
This sequence comes from Acidobacteriota bacterium, assembly GCA_003224075.1. Lineage (GTDB taxonomy): Bacteria > Acidobacteriota > Terriglobia > Acidiferrales > UBA7541 > Acidiferrum. The sequence goes on along the minus strand of QHYF01000069.1, from coordinate 4,420 downwards.
TGTACCATTCGTCGTAGATCGCTTTCAAAAAGGGCTTGGAAAGAATAATCCGCTGCCGTAATTCGGTCGTCGAGGGATCGTCCAAATCGAGCGACTTTGTAAGCGGGTGCGCTAACAAACGCCGGAGAAGCGAGGCGGACAAAAGGGCTATCCTCCCAAGCAGTACCACGCGTGCCAGCAAATGCGCAACATCCGCAGGCCATTGAAAAAAACCTTGGTCATCTTTGTCACGCCGTGTATCCGTTCCTGATAGTGCACAGGAACCTCGACAATATCCAATTGCAGCTTGCTCGCCCCAAAGAGCAACTCATAGTCGCCCCAAAGGTCCTTGATCCCCCAGCTCCCCAGATTCTGCTCCATCCGAAGCCAGTCCTTACGCCAGAGCACCTTTGTGCCACAGAGGGTGTCCTTGACGCGCTGGTCCAGCAAGTACGAAAAGACTAGACCGAAGAATTTGTTGCCGACCATGTTCGCAAACTTCATGGCCAGGTGCGGCATCGGGTAAACCAAGCGGCTCCCGTTGACAAAGTCGCCCCGGGATGTCGCTAGCGCCCGGAGAAACATCGGCAATTCCTCAGGCATTACTGTCAGATCGGCATCCAGAATCATCAACACATCGCCGCGAGCGGCCCGGAAACCGGTCCAAACATTTTCGGCCTTGCAGATGCCCGGACCTTCCACCAAACGAATGTCCTTGTCCCGGTAGAGAGCTTGCATGCGCCTGACTTCGTCAGCAGTACCGTCGGTGGATTTGTCATCGCAAAACAGAATCTCGGTGTGCTTGCCCACATTGGGGAGGCGTTCCACAGCGTGCCGCACATTGCTCACCTCGTTGCGGCAGGGTATGACCACGGAAACTGCGAGCTCCTCTTCGCGTTTAGGCTCGGCCAGTGGCCGGGCGACCATCACTTGCATCAGGCAGAGTCTCCGAAAGCCAGGAAGGCGTGCAAGCACGGCATTTATCAATTCGGAAAGGAGCGGAACCCATTTCGGAAAAAGCAGCAACCGGTGCTTCCGCACGGGACGAAAGCCCGCGAGCTTTAAGAATCCGCGAATGTCGTTTTCACTCACCCAGTTGGGCTCAACAAACCTTGAGCGCAGGCCGACCTTGCTGGCTAGTTGGAGAATGGGCTGCCATAAATGATTGTAGTTGATCACGACGATCAGCGTGTCGGGAGTGCAGTGCTGACGGATGCGTTCGAATGCACGAAGAATGTCTACGGTATCGAAGATGTGATTGAAAAGAATGTAGTCGAACGTTTCATTCAACTCGAGTTTTTCCGGATCGCGCATCACGAAACACAGGTTAGGGTGCCGGCGCTGCGCGACTTCCACCATGGCGCCGCTGATTTCTACTCCGACGCCATAGGATGGTTCGAGCGAAGCGAGGAGGTGGCCGGTCTCGCAGCGGATTTCGAGAACCCGCATCCGCGGCTCGACAATGAATTGGAGAACGCGCTTGAGCCGGCTATAAAAGTATCGGTTGGAGCGAATGTATTCTTCGCGGCGATCGGCGATGGATTCTTGATGCTCGCGCCGCGCTTCACGGACTGCATTCAAGGCGTCCGGGCCCCAGCTTTCCGGAGCACGAATCTCAGTGCTGGGGGAGTTCATCGTCTCCCCCCAGGTTTGGCCTGCACGGCTTTCAGGTGGGACCTTGCGTCGGCCATTCCCGGATCCAACTGCAAGGCAGCCACGTAAGCGCTTGCGGCGCGAGCGTAGTCGCCTTTGCTTTCCAGCGCGCGCCCGAGCCAATAGTTGGCCGTGGATGAAGGAGCAGCCTGAGCAGCGTGCGCGAAATCGGCGATGGCGGCATCGTAATTCCAGAACTCCAGCTCGATAGTCCCGCGGCCAATGTAGCTGTTCTGCTCGTTGGGATTAAGAGCGATCGCGGAGTTCAACTCCGTCATCGCTGCGGGATAATTCCGCAAGGCCAAGTACAAGATCCCGAGATTGTTGTGCGCTTGCGCCGCTTCGAACGGATTGGAAGCGGCAGCAATCGCCAAGCGGTACTCGCGGGCCGCTTCTTCCAGGCGGTTCTGATTTTGCAAACAAACGCCAAGATCAAAGTGTCCCCAGGAATGGCCGGGCATGAACCGGACGGCAGCTTCGAAGTGTGGCGCCGCGAGTTGGGGCTGCCCCAATTTCATGAGAGCCGCCCCGAAGTTGAGTTCGGCAATTCCGTTGTTCTCGGTCACCTTCAGCGCGTGCAAAAAGAGCGTGTAGCTGTCCTTCCAGTAGCTGATTTGAATATGGGTCATGTAGGCAAAAGGCGCGGCTATGAACACGAAGGCGGCCGTCAGAAGTCCTTCCTTCCAGCGCGTTCTTGCGCCCAAATCTCCCAAGAGCCAAATCGCTGCGACTAGCAGGCCGAGTATCGGAATATACATGTAACGGTCGGCCATTCCCTGCATTCCGGATTGCACGATTCCGATCATGGGAGCCATGGTGCCGAGATACCAGAGCCAGCCCACGAGCAGGTAGCGTTCCTTGCGGAACTGCCAAACCATCGCGCTAATGCCGCCGAGCACCAGCGCGGCAACGATTACCTTCGACCAAGGCAGCGAGTTTTCCGGGTGCGGATAGAAGACCGCCAAACGAGAGGGCCAAATCGCCTTGTTAATGTATATTAAATAAGAATAGATAGTATTCTTTAATCGCCAGCTGAGCGGCATGGCCCCAGCCATGGCGCCTTGCGCGCGATGGATGTGGAACGTCAAAGCGCCGCCTGCCGCCGCGAGCAACAGCAGAGGAATTTTTTCGACCACGAGGCGCCCAAGCGTCCGCAAGAACGGAGGCGACTCGCTCGATGGCCCGGCATCTCCGAGCCTTCGCAATGGCCAGTAATCCAGCAGGAGCAATGCAAACGGCATGGCGATGACCATAATCTTGGACATCAGCGCCAGCGCAAAAAACAACAACACCCAAAAATAACGTCCCAAATTCGGCTTCCGGGCATACCAGCCATAGGCCCACATGACGAGCAACATGAAGAACACGCACAGGACCGCTTTGCGTTCAGCGACCCAGGCCACCGACTCAACACTCAGCGGGTGCAAGGCGAAAATCGCGGCCACGGCCGCGCTTCGCAGCGTGTGTTGCGTAGCGCGTTGCAGGAGCAAAAATAGAATCGCAACGTTCAAACTGTGCAGCAAGACGTTGGTGAAGTGGTGCCCGGCGGGGTCTGTTCCGTACCACTGCACGTCCAGCATGTGCGAAATCCATGTCAACGGATGCCAGTTCGCCGCCGGGTTCTCGGTCCCGAATGCCCAGATGATGTTCGTCCACGATAGGCCCGTCAGGACATGCGCATTTCGCGTTACATAGTCCGGGTCATCGTAGTTGATAAAACCATTGCGCACTGATGGTGCATAGAGAGCCGCAGTTCCCAGGGCCAGCAGCACCGCGAGAAGGAAGACCACCCGCAACCGTGTAGCGGCTTCGCCAACAGCTAGAGCTGGCAGGTTTGCAGTTAGTTCCTTTGCATTCGGCATCGATCCAGAGAATCCCTATAAATATCATCCTTTCGATCCCAGAATGCGGCAAGTCTGGAAGTGAATTGTGTGGGCTAGGTGGTAACCCGCCGCGACCAGTGACGCGGGCACCGGCATGAATGGCCGCCTGCGGACGATGGCCAGATTTTCGCATGAGATATACTGGGGCCGCGTGGAAAGACAAATGCCCGTCACGAGCTGTCTTGCGCCAAAAAGAAAGAGCAGGGGACGGACATCCCGTGCTCTTTCCGATTCGGCGATAGATTAGACGTCAGCCGCGGCGCGCCGCAACTTTTCGTCCACGTGAGTTACTGGATGGCGTTGAGCGCCTGGCAAGCAGCCAGTGTCGCCGCTACCACCGCACCCGTGGGGTCATTGCGGATCACGCCTGAGTCATCCGAACAGAATGTGCGCACGCCGGACTGACCAGCCGTTACTGGCGCCGTGTTCGGGGCAGCTATCGTGCCCAGTCCTCCCGGGATTGGAGTTGCCATGACGTAGCCCGTCTTCGTCCCATTTGACAAAAGTCCGTCAATCAGGCAAGCGGTGGCTGAAGAGGCCACGCAGACGGCACCGATCGCACCGCCCAAGTTACCCAGCGGGGCAAAGCCCGTGCCATAGTTCGTAAAATAGGTCACCTCGGCTGTGTTGATGGTACGAAGCGAACCCACGGCAGATGCCTCGTTGGCCGCCATTCTCGAGCGCATCAAGTTCGGAATTGCAATCGCGGCGATGATCAAAATGATCGCCACGACGATCAGTAATTCGATAAGAGAGAATCCCTTTTGCTTCTTCATCATTCGGTCTCCTCGGAGTTTGACCTGGAACCAGTACACGAGTAGATGTCGCAAGGCTCTTGCCATTTACATTCTTTTTGGGCCATCACGAGAGTAAAGCGTTTATTATCTATCTGTTATAGAAGACCT
>QHYF01000372.1 GCA_003224075.1 Acidobacteriota bacterium | reverse complement strand
GACTCTGGTCCTCACCTATACGGCGCTCTTCCAGCACAGCGCGGCGCCAGGAACCTGATGGTCAACACAGCACGGTGGCATTGCGCCGAGGCCGATGCGTGTGTTAACTTTGCGGCGTAAAGAGGATTTCGGGGAAGCCTTTCGGACCACTGTGTCGCACACCAAGATGCACAAAACGCTGCAAGTCCCCGCTCCCGGTTCGCTCGGTCCGGTTACACCGGAAGAGGCCCGCCTGCTTGAGAAGTTAGACTTGACGCGGCTGCCGAGGCACGTGGCCGTCATCATGGATGGAAACGGGCGCTGGGCGCAGAAGCGGCATCTGCCGAGAATCGCGGGGCATCGTTCCGGAACTCAATCGGCGCGGACGACCATCGAAACATGCGCTCGTTTGAAAATCGAAGCGCTGACACTTTATGCGTTTTCGGTCGAAAACTGGCGGCGACCCAAGGCCGAAATTGACTTTCTGATGCAACTCCTGCGCGAGTATCTTCGCAAGGAGATGCCCCTCATCCAGAAAAATGAGATTCGCATGCGCTTTCTCGGCCGCATCGACGAACTCCCTCCTGGCGTACAGAAAGACGTGCGGGAAGCCATGGAGAAGACCGCGGGGAATCAGGGCATGGTGCTGTGTGTGGCGCTGAACTATGGCGGCCGTGCCGAGATCGTCGACGCCATGAATGCAATTCTCGAGGAGCGCAACGGCCATGGACCCGCAGAGCGCATCAGCGAGGAACAGCTGGCCCGGTACTTGTATACCGAGGGGCTGCCGGACCCTGACCTGTTGATCCGCACGAGTGGCGAAATGCGCGTCAGCAATTTCCTGCTCTGGCAGATTGCGTATGCGGAGATTTTCGTCACCGAGACGCTCTGGCCGGACTTCAACCGCGCGCGATTGCTGGAGGCCTTGCTCGAATTTCAGAAACGCGAGCGCCGCTACGGCGGCATCCGTGAAGGCGAAGCTGTTCTCGAGAAGCCAGCGCGCGCGGCGAGTCATTGATTCTGCGTCTTTGGTCGCTCCTCCTCGCTCCCTTTTCGCCTGCTGCGTGATTTATTCCACTCGATATGATGAGATGAAGCTGTTCTTTCTCGGGGGATTCCTCTTCTATGACATGGAAGCGAGTGGCGACAGCCGCGGTGCTGATTCCCGTTGTGGTGGGCCTTGTGTTGTGGGGTTCGACCGCGATTGTTGCTCTGGCTGTTGCCTTAGTGACTCTACTGGCGCTGTTCGAGTATTTCGCTCTTGGGGAGGCCATCGGTCATCGCGCGTATCGCTTTTGGACGGCCATATGTGCGCTTTTTCTCATCTACGTGCAATGGCTCATGGGCGATGTGCCGACGTACAAGCTTTCGGGTAGCTTAATCGCCTCTCAGAGAATCCCGTGGTTGGCCAACGGACTTCCCTCGCTGGAAGCGGTGTTCTTTCTCTTCGTGCTCGGTATCGCCGCGCTTACGCTTTGGACAAGACGCCCTCTTGTGGAAGCGCTGCCTGCTGCGGGAATGAGCGCCAGCGGCCGCCTCATTTTAGTCGCGTTTCCATTGTCGTTTGCCGTCAGGCTTCATGGGACTGGACGCAATGGGCCTCTTTTGCTCCTCTTCGCCATGGTCATAATCTGGGTGGGAGACACCGCGGCTTACTTTGTTGGCCGATCCATTGGGAAACACGCTTTGGCGCCGCGACTAAGCCCGAAGAAAACGTGGGAGGGGACGGTCGCGAGTTTCCTCGGCTCACTGATCGTCGCTCTCATTTTTGCGCGCTTCATCACTGTGCCGCTTCCGCATCTAGTTGCGATGACTGCTGTCGGCAACGTCGCGGGGCAAGTGGGCGATCTCCTCGAATCGGCGTACAAGCGCAGCGCGGGGATGAAGGATTCCGGCAGCATTCTGCCGGGGCATGGCGGTGTCCTTGACCGAATCGACGCGCTCATCCTCGCCATTCCGGTTGTCTGGTATTATTGGATAGTGATCTACTCTCCCGGGTCGTAGGTCAGGGAGTTTCCAACCGACAAAAAGGAAACCGAACGACTCCGTGAAGCAGCTAGCCATTTTGGGTTCCACCGGTTCGATTGGCCGACAGTGCCTTTCGGTGGTCGAAGCCCTGCCTGGGCGTTTTGGAGTTGTTGGTCGCCCTGGCCGCAGGATCGAACTTGGAGGAGCTGACCGGCCAGGTGGAGCGCTATCATCCGGAAGTGGTGTCCGTTGCGGACGCCGGGCGGGCCGATGAGTTCTCGCGAATGCTGCGCGAGAAGGGAATTTCCCCCGGGCCCGAGATTCATCATGGCCGCGAAGGGATGTTAGTCGTCGCCGCGCACCCGAAGGCGGACATGGTCGTTTCGGCGGCGGTTGGAGTCGTAGGTCTCGAAGCGACCTACGAAGCCATAAAGCTCGGAAAAACCGTTGCGCTGTCGAATAAGGAAGTCCTGGTGGCGGCCGGTGAACTGGTTATGGCCGCGGCGAAGAAAGCCGGGCGGGAACTCCTTCCCGTGGACAGCGAACACAATGCAGTCCACCAGTGCCTGCGCGGCGGAGTACACGGAGAAGTTCGCCGCGTGGTGCTGACCGCCTCCGGCGGGCCGTTTCGAAAGACACCGCTGGCTGCGCTGGCAAGCGTCACTCCTGAGCAGGCCCTCGCGCATCCCAACTGGCGCATGGGAAACCGCATCACCATCGATTCTGCAACGATGATGAACAAGGGTTTTGAAGTGATTGAGGCGCGCTGGCTTTTTGGCATCCGCCCGGACCAGATCGACGTCGTCATCCATCCGCAGTCCACGATTCATTCCATGGTGGAGTTCGTGGATGGTTCTGTTTTAGCGCAACTCGGGCCCACGGACATGCGCATGCCCATCCAATATGCGTTAACCTATCCTGAGCGGGTGGCATCCAACCAGGTAGCCCTCGACTGGACCAGGTTAAAGCGGCTGGATTTCGAGAAAGCTTCAACGCGGCGGTTTCCCTGCCTGCGTCTCGCGCGGGAAGCCATGAAGAAGGGCGGCGCGCTGCCGTGCGCGCTGAACGCGGCGGACGAGATAGCGGTCGCGGCGTTTCTGGAGCGGCGGCTATCGTTCCCCGGGATTCCGGAAGTGATCGAGCGAGTGCTGGCACGCACACCGCGCGTGCTGTTTGAGAAAATGGACGATGTACTTGCGGCGGATTCTGAAGCGCGTCGAATGGCAAGGGAAGAAGTGGCAAAACTGGCAGTGGCCACTGCGGCTGCTTCTTAGGGATTTGAAGAAAGGGATCGGCTGAGTTATGGCATTGGATGTCCTCATCGGAACAATCCTGGTCCTCGGAGTGATGATTCTCGTCCATGAATGGGGACACTTCATCGTGGCACGCCTGTTTGGCGTGCGCGTTGATGTATTTTCTGTCGGTTTCGGGCCTCGGCTCTTTGGCTGGAAGCGCGGTGCGACGGACTATCGCGTAAGCGCCTTGCCGCTGGGCGGCTACGTGCGGATGGCAGGCCAGGATTTGTCTGAAGTTGACTCGGGCAACGTTGCGCCGACGGGTTCCCCGGACGAGTTGATGAGCAAGCCACGGTGGCAACGCGCGCTTATCTCTTTCGCGGGGCCTGCCGTAAATCTCCTGATGCCCGTCGTACTTTTGACCGGGTTCTTTGTTATAAGAGGCTTTCCTTATCCTGGGTACCTCGACAATCCCGTGGTCATTTCTGGTCTCCCGAAAAACAGCCCGCTGGCGGGAGCCGGCGTGAGTGACGGAGACCATCTGGTTGCGATTAACGATGCCGCGACGCCAAACTGGTCCAAAGTAAGTACGATTCTCCAGCAAATCCCGCCCGAGGGCTCGCTGCGGCTCAGCGTTGATCATCAGGGCGCGAAAAAAACCATTGAGGTGAAAGCCGCGGACCTCCGCAGCGTGGATCAGCCTCTCGGGTATCCCCCCGCACCGCCCCTTGTCGGACAGGTGATGCGAGGAATGCCGGCAAGTCGCGGCGGTCTGAAGCGCGGCGACTTGATTCTCTCCGTGAACGGGATGCCGGTCCATAGCTGGCCTGAATACGTCGAGTTCATCAAGCGTTCGGGCGGCCGGATGCTGAGCATAGTCGTCCAGCGAAACGGAAGCACCGTTAACATTGCGATTCAGCCCGTGCAAGAAAAAGACGAGCAGGGCCAGATCGCCTGGCGGATCGGAGTTGGTCCGGGAACGCAATGGGCCTTTAAAAAGATGACGCTTACCGCGTCAGTGAGCGAGGCTTCGGAGGAAACGGCAGACGCTACGCGCAAGTTGTTTGGGATAATCGGCAGACTTTTCTCCGGGAAACTCTCCGTCCGGCAATTGCAGAGTTTCGTCGGCATCGCCGTGTTGGCTGGCCAGGCCGTGCAGGAGGGACCGGTTGACGTCATCAACCTGATGGCAATGATCAGTCTTAACCTGGGTATCTTGAATCTCTTGCCGATACCCATTCTCGACGGCGGAAACATCCTCCTGCTCGCGCTGGAGGGCATACGCCGCCGCGATTTCAGCCTGGCCTTCAAGGAGCGCTTCGTTCAGGTCGGACTGGTGTTCCTGTTGGTGCTCTTTGCCTACGTTATGTACAATGACGTGGTGCGGCTGCTTCCCATTCATTCCTAGACCGACGCCGCGCAAGCGGAGTGCCGCGAATGGCTGCAACGCCGGCCCACCGGGTCTCCACCGGTGAGCGCCTCAACACCGCCGAGACAACCGGAAAGCTCCGGCAAGCCGTGGCTGCCCGCGGTATCCGCATGACCCGCCAGCGGCGCGTCATCCTGCAGGTCATGGACGATGCTGAACAACACTTGGATGTCGACCAAATCCTCGACCGGGCCCAGAAGATCGATTCCGGCGTTCACCTCGTCACCGTTTACCGCACGATTGATCTCCTCAAGAA
>QHYF01000104.1 GCA_003224075.1 Acidobacteriota bacterium | reverse complement strand
CCATTAACCGTGGGCCTCACAGGAGGACGCTCATCCCCGCGGATTTGCGGACGTCCACGTTCCACCTGCGCGCTGGAGCCATTCGCTGGACCGCCGGCAGGAATCGGCTCAATCCCAGCGGTCTGCGAGTCTTTCTTCTCTAACCGGGGAGCGGGAAGATTCGCAGCCCTATTCGCGGCACGGGGTTTTGCCTCCCTGGGCGCCTTGCTTGTGTCTTCAGTTTTCTGTGCGATGAATCCAATCACTTGATCCCGAACATCGCGCGGCGCCACAAACCAGCCGATGGCCGCTGCCGTGAGTACGGCCAGGATAACCACGCCTGCAGGCCTCCTTAATCCTTCCGCGCCCGCTCCTGAAGCTATCGGACGAAATGCGGGTTCTAATTTGACCTTTAATTCACTTCTATTCGGTAACTTCCGGGGCGATGCATTCGAGGCGGCCCTCGAGACCGGTACCTTGGTACTGCGAAAAGTGGATACAGAGGCTTGAGAGGAAACCGAAGCCGGCAACTGTTCATGAACTGCGCTGCCGGACGTTGCTGCTCCAGGCGTAAGGGTTCCGAGCTCGGGAATTTCGGGCATTCCTGCGTGAACGGCATCGCTGTCAGGAACCTTGACTCTTTGGCCCGGAATTTCACTCGGAGATAACTCAAGAGAAATGCGGCTGGCGATTTTCCGGCGCGCCTCTTCCGTCAAATCGACGAATCGCACACCCGCCACTCTTCTCGATTTACTTCTCCACGCGATCTGCCCTCCTACTTCTATCGAATCCCCGGACCCAGTCAATTGAATCCGTATGGCTGGGAGCTCATCCTCGGCCAGAGTCATAGCTGCGGTCACAGCAAAGCCGCCTTCGCTGATGTTAAGCAGCATGCCGCCATTGTCCCGCCCCAACTCGATGTAACTGAGAGCCGTGATCGGCCACCGGGGATAAGTGCGGCGTTCGCGAACCTGGCAAGAACTGTCCCCGTAGTCTCGGTTCTCCGGCACGGCGCACTTTGGTTCCGGGGGAGGCTCCGCAACGACTCTCGCCGTCTTATCCAGAGAAGCGGAGAGATCTTCCCCGAGCGTCGCCTCCAGCATGCACTTTCCCCCCACCGCGCTGGAGTTCACTGGTTCCGGGAGCGGTGTCATTAGCGTCATTGCCGCTACATCGCCCGATGGGTGCTGTTCCAGATTGGGGAGTATCCCGCACTCCGGCTGAGGTTCGCCTGGAGAAGTTTCCGCGGCAAGCCAGCTCCTGATTCGCTCGCGCGCCTCTTCTGGCAGACCAACGAATCGCAAGCCTGCCGTTTTTCTTGATTCACTCTTCCACGCTATCTGTCCGTTTGCCTCGATCCAACCTTTAGCGTCCGGCAAATGAATCCGCATGTTGGAGAAGCTATCGCCGGCCAGAATCATGGCAGCCGACAGGGCTAATCCATCTTCGCTGAGGTTGAAGACAAGGCCGCCGTTCCCATTGTCCACGTTGACGTAAATCGGCGGCGTGACAAGCGCCCGGGCCCGGGCGCGGCGTTCCGTAATGCGCAGGGTGTTTTCCGTACTTTGTTGTGTGTCCGGCATGCCTTGCACTTGTTGCAAGCGGACCTTCGCAACAACCCTCCCATCAATGGGTTAAATCTTAGGCTGGGACCACCGGCCCTTCAATCCGGTAAACCCTTGCACCGGTCGGAAGTGCAGGACGTCCGTCCAGGCGGGCGCTTCCGGAATCCCAGGCTGATCTTGCTAGTTCTCGGGGACAAGGCTGACTCGGTCGATCCACACAACGCCGGCAATCTGATTATCGAACTTGTTGCTCGGAGGGCGTGCGACCCTGACGACCAGCAAGTGAGTATCGGCGGTTTTGAACTCAAATTGCTGCCAGGACCAGCTGGCGGTGCCCACGATGTTTTCGCTTGATAGAAACAGTTTCCCCATATTGAAAGCATCGAACACCTGAAACCTTGGCCCACTGTCTGTGGTAATCCCTTTTACGCGTATAGACCCTGAGAACCGGTACCGCGTGTTCGGTTGGACGGGCACATACTGGAATACATGGCCATAGTCGAGGTTGCGTGCCCCGTCGAATTCGATGCGAAGTGTGCGAGCTCCTTCGAATGGATCCCGGGAATCCATGCTGACTACGGCTCCTTCGACGGGGAGAACGCGCCAATCCAACCCCCCATTGAGAATGTCGTATTCGAAACTCCCATTTGCAATCAGGTTGGCACTGGTCAGAAGCGGGCCAATTTGCGCCGGAAAGCGTTCCGACAGCGCGGACCACGCGGCTACCAGGCGGTCCGGCTCCCGATGTTGGATGAGTGCATCGAGATAAGGAAACGCCAGGCGGAGGTCAAATGGCAATTTCAGTTGGAGCAGGCGAAGCCAAGCTTGTTCTGCGGCAATCATGTTGCCCGCTTCCGTTTGGAAGTTGAGATAGTCAAAGAATATAGAAGCCTGGAGAGGAAGCATCTCCAGAATCGCGCTGTTGTCACGCGTCGCGGTGGTGGCAAGCAGGAACACGTCCCGGTGCGCCGGGCTGTTTCCTGCGAGAACAACCTGAAGGGCGCGCAGCCCCTCTGGAATTCTGTGAGTCCGAAAGTTGAAATTGGCGAATCGCCAGTTGATCTCTGGCGAATTTGGGAAGAGCCGGAGGGCGCGCTGGAAAGCGTTCAGTGCATCGTCCGGGCGCCCTGCCCAATCGTAGGCCGCGCCAAGATCACTCCAAAAGTGAGCATTGTAGGGGCTCAGGCGCGTTGCGCTCTCGTAAAACTGAACACTTTCGCTTAAATTGCCAGTGACCGCATAGAAGTGCGTGAGAGTTCCCAGCGCGTCATAATATTCCGGGTTGTCACGATCCCACTTGATTGCGGTTTGAATTGACGCCGGCGACCCTTGCCGAGAATACCAGTCGCCTATCCCTCGTCTTCCCGCCAGGTAAATGCAGAGGAGCAAGCCAAGCGCCAGGCATATGCGAATCGGTAAGGTAAGCCAGCGCTTGCCGCTCAAGTTCCACTCCCTGAAAGCGCTTCGTTCCATTGAAGACGCCGCCCGCGACTCCCTCGCCCCAATTTGATAATATCCTCGCATATGGGGCCCGGTTCGTGGAGCGGTTAGGCAAATACGAAATCATCTCCGAAATTGGCCGCGGGGCGATGGGCGCGGTTTATAAGGCCCGCGACCCTTTTATCGGCCGGCTCGTCGCTCTGAAGACCATCACGAGCGGCCTGAGCGCGCAGGCCAATTCGCTCGAGCGCTTCTATCAGGAAGCGCGCTCTGCAGGCGCTCTCCAGCATCCTCATATCGTCACCATCTACGAGCTGGGCCACGAAGACAACACTCCTTTTATCGCCATGGAGTATATCGAAGGGGGAAGTCTCGACCATCTCATCGAACAGCGCCAGGTCCTTCCCTTATCCGTGAAGCTGGGCTACATCGTGCACGTTTGCGAAGCGCTTTCCTACGCCCACCGGCACAATGTCGTTCACCGCGACATCAAGCCGGGAAACATCATGGTCACCAAAGAAGGCACGGTCAAAGTCGTGGACTTCGGCATCGCCCGCCTCACCGACATGTCCCTGACGCAGCCGAACATGATGATCGGCTCCCGCGCTTATATGTCTCCGCAATTATACAAAGGCGAGCGCGCTGACGCGCGTGCGGACATTTGGGCCGTCGGCGTCACACTCTACGAAATACTCGCCTACCAGAGGCCTTTCACCGGCGATAGCGAAGCGGAATTGATGTTTCAAATTCTGTCCGACAAACCTCCAGGCTTGCAGCCGCTCGCTGCGGATTGCTCGGAAGAGTTGTCGCGCATTGTCGGGAAAATGCTGGAGAAGAAAGCCGAAGACCGCTACCAGTCCATGGAAGATGTTTTGCGAGACCTGGAGCCCCTCTGGAAATCAGCGCAGCAGGCCACCGTGGCCGGGCTCCTCGCCGATTGCCAGCAGTTGGTTGCGGTCAATGATCTGCAGAGAGCGCAAGGGCTTCTGCGCAAAGCCTTGCAGATCGACCTGGGAAACACCCAGGCGAAGAGTTTGATGGACAGGGTCACATCGGAACTCCGCCGCAGCCAGATTCTCCCGAAGGTGAATGAGCATCTGGAACGCGGCCGCGGCTTCCTGAAGAAGGGAAAGTTGCAGGAGGCCCGCAGAGAGGTGGAAGCGGCGCTCGGGCTGGATTCGCGGCATGACTCAGCGCAGCATTTGTTCTCGGAAGTGGAAGCCGCAATGGCGCGGGCGCAAGAGGTGGAGCAGAAGTTGCGGCTCACCAAACAGAGATTGGCGGAAGGAGCGCTGACGGAAGCGGCCACAGCGCTTGGCCACGCGCTCGAATTGGATGACGCAAACGTGCAAGCGCAGGAATTGCGGCGCCAGCTCGATGAGGAACGGAGCCGCCGGGAGAAACGCAAGAAACTTGGCGATGTGCTGCACCAGGCAAGGACGCTTTGGACCGCTCTGAACTACGAAGAATGCCTCAAGGTTCTTGGCGATGGGCTCCGGGAGTTCCCCGGTGAACCGGAATTGATCAAGCTCCAGGAGATGGCCCGCCACGATCTGGAAGATTTGGAGAAACAGCGCCAGCTAGGCGAAGTCCGAAAGCTGCTCGGGCAGCAGGAATTCGCGCAGGCAAGAAAGATCATTGACGCGCTTGCGAAAAAGTATCCGCAGGATTCCGCGGTGAAAAACTTGCAGATGCTGGTTCTCGACGCGGAGCGGGAAGAGCAAAAGACCGCGCGTTTTGCAAAAGAGCTGGCCGCGCTGCGCGCCCTTCTGACCGGCGGCAAGTTTGGCGACGCCGTGTCCAAGGGAGACGCACTCCTGCGCGAGTATCCCGATGAATTCGAGCTGAAGGAACTGGTGGGCTACGCTCGGGGCGAAGCAGCGCAGCAAGAACAGCGGCAAAAGGAGAAAGACCGGGAGATGCAGATCCGCGCATTCCTGGAAAGTGAGAATTACCAGGAAGCGGAATTGGCCGCGAGGCGCGCGGCACAGGAGTTTCCGAAGCTGGAGGTCTTTCGCAAGCTCGCCGAAGAGGCCGGTCAAAGGAGGCAGGAACAGGAACAACGCGAACGGGCGCGGCAGGATATGCAGCGGCGCGTCGAGGAAATTCGCGGCAAGATCAGTCAGGAAAAAATCTCGGACGCGATTGCCCTGGCGGAACAGACGCTGGTAGCGTTCGGGCCGGATCCTCATGTGAAGCAGTTGCTGCAGGCGGCCACTTCCAAAAAGGCGGAACACAAGAAAAAAGAAGATCAGGATCGCCAGATCGCGGCAGCCCAGACAATGATCGACGCCGGAAACTTCGCGGGCGCCACGCAGGTTCTAAACCAGGCCATGGCGACGCAAATTTTTGAGCGTTCCGATCCTCGCGTAAAACAGCAATTGCTGAGAATCGAACAACTTTCGTCAGCAACGAATTCGAGACATGCTGTCGAGGCCCCGCCCGGCCCCGCCAAAACGATTTCCGGCCCGACGCCCGCGGGGGATGGAAAGGGTCAGGATGCTGCTGTTCGCGGAGGCACGGCTCCTCCCGAAAGCGGTCCGCAAATGTTTTCCGCAACCATGGTCGGCGGATCGCAGTCCGGCGGAACGCCGGCGAATACCCGGCTTCCTGCTGCTTCGGATCGCCCCGCGACGAGCGATCGTGTCCCGGTCCCAAGAGAACCTACCGCGATCCGCCGCTCGGCCGCTTCCGGAACGGCGGTTGGGGCAAAACCATCCGTCAGCGACGCCGGAGGCAAGCAAGCCGAGAATTTTTTTGCGGCCGGCCCAGCCGCGCCAGAGCAGGCAATCCAGCGCGCCGAGAAACGGCCGCTCATACCGGCGGAGGTGCTGGCGATCCTCAAAAGGCGCGAAGCGTTGGCCGGGCTAGGCGCGCTCGTGATTGTCATACTGGTGGTTGTTTTCATTGCGGCGCGCCCAAAGGGCCCCACGGAAAAAGAAAAAAAGCTCCACGAGGAAGCCGCTCAACTCTGGAAAGATCACCAGCTCGACCAGTCCGAGCAGGCCTGGCGGCAACTCGAACAGTTGCATGGCTCGTACGCTAAGGAAGCGAGCCGCGAAATCAGCCAGATCGAAGAGAAGCGGGAAGCGGAAAAACGGCGTTTTGAGGAAGGCGAGACGCTCCTCAAAGAACAAAAGAACTTCGCGGCCGCATCGCAGGCGTTCCAAGACGTAATCGGGATGAATCTTTGGCGTGCCGATGACGCGCAACGCGAACTCGCGGTCGCGCAAGCCTTAGGCAGTAGCAGCGACATCCACGCCCAGGAGAAACAGCATTTTGACCAGGGCGAAAAGTCGTTCCAGAGCGGTGATTATGAACGGGCTCGCAAAGAGTTTCAGACGGTCACTGACCTGAATCTCTCGGATTCCACGCTCCGCCCTTCCGCCGAGAACTATCTCAAGAAGATAAGGCAGACAGGCGAGGGGAGAAAGCTCTACGACGTGGCGCTGGAGGCCATCAAGAATGAGGACTGGCCCGCGGCTCAGCGCCAGTTACAAGACATGGCGGACCGCAAAGGACCGATGAGCGCGGAGGTAAAGCAGCGCCTGGCTGAAGTGGCGGCAGTCCAGAAGGCGCAAGAATCCTTTGGCCAGTTTTTGCAAGCCGGAGCGTACCGCAACGCGAAGAGCCAGCTCGACGGCATGCCAAAGTGGCCAAAGACCCAAGCGAAGCTCCGGCAAGAGCTGCAGTCCGCCGAGCGGCAGCAACTAGCGGCCATGGAGGGCCGCGCGAAGAATCTGCAAGATAAAGGGGACGTTGACGGGATCGAGAACCTTCAGGACGATCTGCACAAGTTTGCGGGCCGCGCCGACGATGCCTCGCTCATCCAATCCGCCAATGAACTCGACAAACGGCTCGGTGGCATCGTCCTCGGCCTGCGCGAAAAGCAAGGCGATAAGGCCGCCTTTGAGGCCGCCGTTAACGAATTTAACGCCGCAAAGGAAAAAGGCGATGTGAAGCGGCTGGGCCATGAAGTCACTCAGAAGTTTCTAAAGATTGCCAAGGGTTCGGGAATGTTCCGCGACCTGGCACAGGCCTATGTGGACAAGACGATTCCCGCCGCGATGCAAGAGCTGACGAAGTCCATGGGGCCCGGAAAGATGTTTGTGCCTCCCATCTCGTGTGCCGGCGGCCGGACCGGCGCTCCTGCGGCGGCTAATTCACAGAGCGTCTCTTGCGCACAATTAGATGCGGATGTTTCCCTGCAATGGCTGGAGACGCCGACCGTGGAATTTCCGGGGTCTGCAAGTCAGCCGGGAAAGCTGCCCTATACGCTGCGCCTCATCGTGTTCGTTGACCCGAGCGGCAAAGTGAAGGTCGACAAGGACGGAAACGTGGATAAAGATTTCTTCAAGAAGGCCAAGGATGCCTCCAAAAACTGGAAGACCACCATCCCCAAAGCTGGCGGGAAGCCCGTCAGCGTCAGCTTCCCTCTGGCCATCACCTTTCAGCACTAGAAGTCGTGCCTCCAGAATCCGGGGCCGGGTTCCTGAAGTTCAAGGCCCACTTCCCAACCCTTTGGGCCTTCGTCCCGGCACCAAACGGGGACAGCTTCGCACGAATTTTGGTTGGACAGAGGAATCAACCGCAGCCGCTGCCCTGCGGCGAAGTCCTGCGCAACGAGCTAGAACTTGCTTCGGCTATAGGATGTGGAGCGGAAGGGGCCTGTCTGCAGCAACTGCTTCAGCAACGCGCGGTCATAGTGGACGGCGCTGCCTCCAGAGTCCGTGAAGCTCTTGCCGAGAATTGCGCCATACCATGCGCCGCCGCCGCTGATCGTAATGGGGGAATTGGGAGCGTAGACGACTGCGTAACTGCCCGAGCCGCCCGACAGATCTATGGGCTGGCTGCCCGCATAGTTGATCTGCATGTTGAACGGCACGTCTGTTGTATTGGTAATTGTTCCGCCGCTCAAGTCCACTGCCTTAGACGCGCCCGTGCCTTCGATGTTTATAATCACCTGGCCCGGAGGCGAAATCTGCAGAGCCGAATTTCCGCTGAGCACCAGGCTGTTGAGGTTGTACGTACCGGGTGACAGCGTAAGAGTCTTGTTCCCGCTCATGTTGACGTTGCCATAGTCCCCGGGCGGAAGAGTCGTATCGGCGGTGTAATTCTGGTTGCTCGTCGGCGGAGCGGGGCTAATTGCCGGCGGGTTTGGAAATACTTGTGGGTTTGGCAGTTGGGTGATCGCCTGGTAGGCCCCGGGGCCGGCCGAATTGGTTACGTCGTTCGCGGCGCTGCAAGTCCCCACGTTCGGCTCTAAGACCGAAATCGTCCCATTGACCTCCGTGGTGACTCCGTTGAGGGTGACGTTTCCGTTGGAACCCACATTCCCGCCGCTGTCTAACTTGGTTGACGTGTAAGTCCCCTGGCTGGAATCAAAGCTGTCTGTGTAAGCTCCTCCCGAGATTGTCAGGTCACCGCAAGAGTTCCCTGTCCCGAAAACGGCGAATGAGAGTAATGACTGGCTTTGCCGTTCGATCGTTACCTTGACCTCCACGTTGGAAGCTTGGACTCCAGGTATGCTGCCTTGAGAAGTGATCCGCCAGGCTTCCACCATGCTGCCGCCTGAAGGGAACGTTACCAGCGTGGCGTCGGCCGAATACGTGCCCGTAACTTCGCCGACGGTTACTTGCTGATTGCTCAGCGCGTTGGAATAAGTCGCCTGCGTGGCGGCGTCAGGGTAATTTGTGGCATGGCCGGTGATGCCGGCAAGAACCACGTTGGTGCCGTTCCACTGGACCGGCTCCTTGGTGGCGTCCCAGGGCGCAGCGGCAGGCTTAACATAAGTGTTGGAAAGCCAATCGGCCGCGCGCTGCGCCCCGGCTTCCGCCAAGTAGCGCGACTGCGCGTCCCGCCGGTAGTTGTAGGTGGCCCACACTTCCGTTTGGGTGACAAAGAGGATGGCTGCGGCCAGAACGCTCAGCATGAGCAGGGTCAGCAGCGCGATAATCAGCGCGACGCCGCGCTGCGTATTCCCCTTGTGGTTTAACTGTTTCATTGCATTGCCTTTCTTCGGCGTTATGCCGTTGTTGGCGATTGGTTTCAGGATCATGGCAATGGTAAGCCCGGCGGGGTGGGTTGCAGCCGATCCGTTACTGCGGGACTGGCTTGCGCCAGCGCCAGTGCCATCAAGACATTGTGCGGCGCAACCGTCAAAGAGGACGTCAGCGTCCGCCTCGTGTTGGTTTCGATTTCAGCGGCCGCTTCCTGGCCCGTGAGCGTTACCGTGACCCTGGTGACGTACGCCGTCCCGTTAAAGTGGGCCGTTTGGTACTGGAAGCACGGCGTGCCGCCCGGGTTTGCGACCAGGTTGCTGAGCAAGACATCCGGGGCGTTTTTGGTTAGCGAATTGATTGGGGTAGTTGACCGTGTAAGCGTGCCTGCTCCGGCATCGCACGTGTATTCCTCATAGACCAGCGTGCCGTCGCTGTTGATGTCGCCAAACATCTGCAATGTGGTCGCTGTGGAACCGGATAGCACGCCTGTGCCGAAGGCGCCTTCCTCAGCCACCTGTGTGGTGTTCGCCGTGTGGCTCTTGGTGAAGATCCCGGAGACACTGGAGCCGATCACACCGGTCACGGTGACCATCTCTTGATTCGCGCCGGTGTCTACCAGCAATTTTTCTCCTATGAACAAAGAATTCGTTGAGCTCACCGACACCGTTTGCAACAACGGGCTGCCGATCACATTCGAGGTTATCTGACGCTGGCCTTCGGCCGAGCCAAGATACCCGGCTTGCCCGATTTCCTGGCTGGCCAACTCCAAAGCGCTGCGCACGCCTTGATGCAGGTTCGCCACCACCTGGGTGCCCTGATATACCTGTTCATCCTTGGCCAGGAACGTCAGGGCCGCGCCCATTATGATGAGCATGACCGCTACGCTGACCAGCAATTCGAGAAGCGAGAAACCTGAGTGTTTTTTCTGTTTTCTCATGGTTGAATCCTAGAAACCATCTTTACTCTTGAACGTGGTCAAGATCGTTATCGGTGCCGTCTGATTTGCCACGGCCGGCGCAGTTGTCTGAACAGTGATCGTTTTGATCCTGCCGGTGGCGTCCGTGTCGATCTGCCACTGGCGTGTAAATGTAGCCTGCGCGGCTCCGCCGACCACCACACCGGTGGGACTGAGATAATCCACATAACCCGCTTGGGGGTTGGCTGGGTCCACGCCACCGCAAGTGACATTGGCGGCCATGGCCCCGCACAGGCCTGGGTCATTGAAGTTCGGCAGCGAGCGGAGTTGCTCCAACTTGTCTTGGCCGAAAGTAGTCACCTGAGTGCCGTAATCGCCCTGCGCCTTGTTTTGCGCCACCGCAACGGCAAAAAGAGCCATTACCGCCATGAGCCCGACCAGGAGGACCACGGCCGCGATCATCGTCTCGATCAGGCCGACACCCTGCTGGTTCCTTAGGAATGCGTTCCGACGAAGTTTGTTCATGTCCGCTGCGCCTCCTCAGTAAGCTTTCCAGGACCCTTGAGAGTTTTGCCACAAAGAAACGGCCCCCGTCGGCGACAGCGTGACGGCCAAGGAATTGGTTCCATTGGCCAAGTACAGCGCGTCATTCCTCGTGGGCGCCAATGTCGTGGCATCAATGGGGATGCCTCGCGAATTGAAGACGATGCAGGCAGTGTTGCCGATGTTAACCCCTCCATTGTCCAAGCACGGCGAAGCCTGCGACAGGGCGTTCTGGGTGCCGTTCGGGGGCGCGCCGATCCCATCGAGATTAAACGAGCTCCCGCTCGAGAGGGAGTAGGCTGACGTATCATTCTGGTAGGAGTTGGTCGTCCGGTTGAGGATTTCCACCTGACAGAAATTTGTCGTCAGGCTGCAGTTTAGCCGCGCGTGCGTATTGCTCTCGGCCGCCCGCATGCGAGTCAAAGAAAGGACTTCGGTCAACGCAGTCGCATCCCCCGACGCCCGGTAAGAACGCAGAGCGGCCTGCACACCAATGATAGACATGCTGAACACGATCAACATAATTGCCAGGACGACAACCAATTCAAGCAGGCTGAATCCCTGCGCCCGCCTCGTCATTCTTCTCATTTTGGAACTCCTGTAATGCACACTGCAAATCTAGACATTGTGATCGCCAGGGCCAATGGGCCAGCTGTACCTTTGTGGTTGGGTTAGGCGTACCACGCCGGGAGTAGTACCCCGTTTTTGACATTGGCGACTAGAGTAGGTCAGGCGAGCCTTGACCGGCAAGAACCGTAAGTACATGTGTTTACAGTGGTTACGTCCGCAGGCGCTAGACAACTAGGCTGGCAACCTC
>QHYF01000374.1 GCA_003224075.1 Acidobacteriota bacterium | reverse complement strand
GGCTTTCTTGAAAATATAAATTCCACGCAAGTCGATGGGCTGGTTGCCCTGCGCGGGGGCTACGGGTCGAATTACTTGTTGGACTTCGAGTTGGAGAAGAGCCTCGCGAATTCGAAATGCGTCATTGGATTCAGCGATCTGACGACTCTGCAAATCTATCTCTGGCAGCGTTGTAATTGGGTGACATTCTACGGTCCGATGGTCGCAGCGGGGCTCAGTTCAGGTCCCGGGGCGCAGAAAGGCTATGACGAGAACTCGTTCCTTCAGGCGATCGGCAAAATCGAGGGTGGCTGGACAGTGCGGCTGAAGGGTGAACCTGTCCTGGCGGGTCAAGCCATGGGGAGAATTTTGGGCGGATGGATGACTCTGATGGAGGCGACGATTGGAACGCCGTGGGAATTGGAAACCAAAGATTCGATCTTGGTCCTCGAAGACCGTGCCATGAAACCGTACCAGGTGGACCGTGTACTTATGCATTTGAAGCAAGCCGGGAAATTGCAAGGCGTGCGCGGAATTGTATTGGGAGATTTTCCCGAAAGTGAGCCGACCGTGCCTGGGGCGCCGAGCGTACGAGAAGTATGCGCGCGAATTCTGCGGCCGCTGGGGATCCCCATCGTGTTTGGCGCGCCTGTGGGGCATACGCCGCGGCCCATGCTTACGCTTCCGCTCGGCATAAAGGCCCGGCTGGACGCAGATGGTGAAGGCACACTCGAATATCTTGAAGCGGCGGTGGTGGCGTGAACGAAACGAAACATGTGCATGTGATCGGGATCGGCGGATCGGCAATGGCGCCGCTGGCGGGAATGCTGCGCGAACACGGCTTTCGGGTCACCGGATCCGATTCCGGAGTCTATCCACCAGCGTCGACGCTGCTTGAAAGTCTCGGCATTTCATTCTTCAACAGTTTTGACGCGGCGCATTTGCAACCGGCCCCGGATCTCGTGGTGGTGGGGAATATCATTGCACGAGGGAATCCTGAACTGGAAGAAGTGCTGGATCGCAGGATCTCCTATCGCTCGATGCCGGAAATTCTTGAAGAAGTTTTTCTGCCTGGGAAGCACTCGATCGTCGTCAGCGGAACGCATGGAAAAACGACGACCACAGCGATGCTGGCGTGGATTTTCCATACCGCGGGCAAGCGGCCGAATTTTCTGGTTGGGGGCGTGGCGGAGAATTTTGGAAAAAGCTACGGACTTGAGGGCGGCCCGGAGTTCATTTTGGAAGGCGACGAGTACGAGACCGCGTTCTGGGATCGCGGGCCAAAATTTTTTCACTACCATCCCGACGATCTGATCGTTACCTCGCTCGAATACGACCATGCGGACATTTATCCCGATTTTGAAACATATGAGTTGGCGTTTCGACGCCTCGTCAATCTTGTTCCGAGGCGAGGAAGAGTGATCCTTTGGGGAGACGCGGCCGAGTCGGGACCGGCTCTACAACGGGCAGCGGAAAAGGCTTTCTGCCCCGTCGAGACGTATGGGTTCGGCGCGGAAAACGACTGGGTGGCGAGCGATCTCGCCATTGAAGATGGAACGATGCGGTTCAAGGTCACCCACCGAGGCAAGCCATTCGGAAATTTCGCTCTGACTGCGACGGGACGGCATAACGTTTTGAACGCGATGTCCGCGATGGTCGTCGCCCAGTGGCGCGGAATCTCCGCGGATCAAATTGCCGCAGCGCTCGCGACGTTCCGCAGTGTCAAGCGCCGAATGGACGTCAAGGGCGAAATCGGGGGAGTATTGATCGTCGATGATTTCGCGCACCATCCCACGGCGGTGAAAGCGACGATCGACGCCGCGCGGGCGCGTTGGCCCGGACGGCGACTCTGGGCGATTCTCGAGCCGCGCTCGAATTCCATGCGGCGCAAGGTTTTCCAGGAAGCTCTGCCGAAGGCGCTTGCGCTCAGCGACCGCGTGATCCTCGGCGGTGTTTTTCGAGCGCAGCAATTGGGCGACGAGAATCGCCTGGATCCGGAAACCGTTGCGGCCGGTGTTCGCGCGCTCGGCAAAGATGCCCGCGTATTTCCAAGCTCGGAAGCAATAGCCGAGCATCTCGTTGCGCAAGCCCAAGCAGGCGATCTGCTTCTCATTATGTCCAACGGCAGCTTTGACGGCTTGTGCGAAAAACTGTTGAAGAAACTCGGCGCGGTGGCTCAGTTTGCAGACGAGGCGAAGAGCCGGTGACGTCAACGCCTCCCCGGATCAGGCCGGTGATACCTGCGGTCCTCTCCTTCTTGTTGAGCTTGGCGGTCAGCACCCCCGCTAGAGCAACCATTCAATATGCGGTGTCGTTGGATCATCCCGAAAAGCATCTCTTCCAAGTGACGATGACCATTCCGAATATCACTAACGAAGTGACCGTGCAAATGGCGGCTTGGAATACTCTGTATCAGATTCGAGATTTCAGCAGTCACGTCCAGCAGGTTGAGGCTTTTGCGGAAAATGGGAAGGCACCGGTCGAAAAGATCGATAAGCAGACGTGGCGTATCAAGGGACAGGGATTCATCCAGGTTCGTTACGCGACGTATTGGGATGAGCCTGGGCCATTTGCGGCACAACTCAACTCGGAGCACGCTTTCATCAATCCCGCGATGATCCTGTTTTATGTACCGGATCGTCGTGCCGAGCCTGCCACGATTTCCATGAGCGATGTCCCATTGGACTGGGGACTCGAGTCGGCATCACCTTGGGGCAGTTTTCAGAGTGGCCGCAACCGCATGATTGTCATTCAGAGTCCGAGTTACGACGCGCTCGCGGACGGACCGATTGAAATCAGTAGATTTCAGGAGTTCGACCTGCCAGGCATATCGCCGCGCGTCACGGTGGTCGTACATGGCGATAATTGGCAAAAGAAGCGGATTGAGGAGGATCTAAAACGCATCTGCCAGTACGAACTGAAGTTGATGGGCGGAGCGCCATTCGAACGCTACACGTTCATTCTTCACATCGGCAAAGGAGCCGGTGGCGGTGGAATGGAGCACGCGAATTCGACAGCGATTGGGGTACCTTCGGACGAGTTCCTGCCTGGAGTGGCGGCGCACGAATTTTTTCATTTGTGGAATGTGAAGCGCATCCGCCCGGCGTCGCTGGAAAGCACGTATGCCTCCTACGCGCTCGTGCGCAGCGGCGTCTGGAGCAAACAACAATTCTACGCGGACCTGGGGGAGCAGATCAGCGAATTGGAAGGCCGCCCGGCCAATCGCTGGCAGAGCGCGGAACAATCGAGCCTGGATGCGTGGCTCGAAAAATATCCCCGCTACAATCGGCCGGAATTCAGCGTTTCCTATTACACCAAGGGGCAGGTCCTGGGAGATTTGCTCGACATTTTGATTCGCGACCGCACCGGTAATGAAAAGAGTTTGGACGACGTCTTGCGCGCTCTGAATACAGACTTTGCGAAACACGGGAAGACCTATCGAGACAGCCTGGACATCCGCCTGACCGTGGAAAAGATCGCGGGCGAGTCGTTCGAAGAGTTCTTCCAGAAATATGTTTCGGGTACCGAACCGCTTCCCTATCAACAGATCCTCACGCTCGCAGGTCTGGAGCTACGTGCAGTCGTACGCCGGCGGCCGACGCTGGGCTTTTCTGCGGAGCGCGATCCTAGCGGTTTGTTGACTGCACGAACGGTAGACCCTGAAGGCTTTGCGGCCCAGGCCGGCCTGCGCGCTGGGGACATCATCCTCAACTGGAACGGTGGGGAAGTTCCACGGCTGCTGGAGCGCTGGCTCCCAGAACAAAAACCCGGCGATCTGCTACGACTGCGGGTTCGGCGGGAAGACAAGGAAATTTCGCTGGAATTCCGGCTCGGCGAAATCAAGGAGATCCTTTACGAAGTTTCGGAAAATTCGCATGCGAGCGAGCGGGCGCGGCACATACGCGACGGAATGCTTCGGGGCGGGACTAGCGCTCTCCTCGCGCACTAGTTCCGAATCTAGTGTGCGTTGGCATTACTTACAAATGCTACCCAGTTCGCAGGATGTACGAAAACTTCCGGCAAGTTGGGGCGAGGACCAAGCGCACGATTGATTTTACGTTCCGCTTGACCGGCGGCAGGGGATTCGAGAGAGTTTTGCCAACCCATGCTCCGAACACTTTTCATTGGCGTCTTTTTGTCCCTGTATATCCTCCTTGTTGGGCCGCCGCTACTCGTTTACACGCTCATCACAAAAAATCCCGACCCGGTGTACTGGGCGGGCGTCAAAGGAGTGATGTTTTTTGTCAGGGCCGTGGGAGTTCAAATTCGCGTGCGCGGCCTCGAGCGCATCCCTCGGGGCGTGTGTCTTTTTGTCGCGAATCACACGAGCTCGGCCGATGCGCCTGCCGTTGTGGGCGCAATCCCACGCAGGATCGCCATTCTATTGAAAGAATCGCTCTTCAAATGGCCGATCGCGGGCCAGGCATTTACACTGGCCCATTTCATCCGTGTGAATCGCGGCGCCCGCGATTCGGCGGTTGCCAGCATCGAAAAAGCGACCGAAGCCCTCAAGGCCGGACAATCGTTCTTGATCTACCCGGAAGGGACGCGCAGTCCGGATGGCCGCCTGCAGGAATTCAAGAAAGGCGCTGTCGTGATGGCGATTACGGCGGGTGTGCCGATTGTGCCAATGGTCTGCTCGGGCGCTCACCGCGTAATGGGAAAGCGCTCACTGGTGATTCACCCGGGAGAGATCCT
>QHYF01000103.1:411-11703 GCA_003224075.1 Acidobacteriota bacterium | reverse complement strand
TTTCCTCCGCTTCTTCGTTCCGCCACTATCCAAAAATTCATGGTTGGTTACGAATTGCTCGGCTCACCGCAGCGAGACCTTACCGCGGAGAGCGCCGCGCAGCGTCTCGTGGCCGCAGGTGAAACGCACTACCTGGACAGAGACGCCGGCAAGAGCAATGCCTAGGCGCCTCTTCTTGGAATCCGCTTAGCATAGGTATGCAAGCGTTTGCACTTGGCACCCTCGCCTCAGGCATGTTACCGTTTTGCTCGGCATCCCGCGAAGTCGCCGGACGGTGCCAGCATCGTGGATATCCCGGAAGTGGCCGAGTATGCCAAAATGCCTTGGGTGGTGCAGTATGCGCGAGTCAAAGGCTACTCTTTTTTCGTATCCTCACAAATTAAACGATGCTGCTGCCTGATCTTCGCAAAGCGGTGCTGGAAGCCAACCTTGAGCTCGTGCGCAAGGGCTTAGCGCTCTACACCTTCGGGAACGCCAGCGGCATTTCTCGAAAAGAGTCACTGGTCGTCATCAAACCCAGTGGCGTTCCCTACGATCGAATGAAGTCCATGGACCTCGTAGTCACGGACTTGGACGGAAAAGTCGTGGAAGGCAAGTTGCGGCCTTCCTCGGATTTGCCCACGCACCTCATTCTTTACAAGTCATTTCCTTCCGTCGGAGGCGTCAGTCATACGCATTCGGAGTATGCAACAGCCTGGGCACATGCGCGCCGCCCTATCCCGTGTTTCGGCACCACGCACGCAGATTATTTCCACGGCCCCGTTCCCGTCACGGAAGAAATGACAGATGCGGAGATCGCCTCAAATTATGAAGAAAACACCGGTCACGCCATTGTGCGCGCGTTTAGTGACCTGGATTATTCGGCGATCCCTGCGGTGCTGGTAGCCAATCATGGCGCCTTTGCTTGGGGAGCGGATCCCGCAACATCGGCTCACAATGCCGTCATTCTCGAGTCCATCGCGCGCATGGCCTACTTCACTCTGGGCATTAATCCACAAGCGCGCGCCATTGGACGCTTTCTTCACGACAAGCATTACTTTAGAAAACACGGAAAGGGCGCCTACTATGGGCAGCCCAGGGAGAAAAAATGATCGCAGCGGTGGCGATGACTGTGCCGATGACGCTTGTGCATCTGTCTACAGTTGATATCGCCATTATCGTTTTCTATTTCGGTTTGGTCTTGACCATTGGCATGTACTTACGCGGCCGGTCCCGCACTGGCGAAGATTTTTTTATGGCCGGCCGCGAGATGACCGCTTGGATCGCGGGCTTGAGCTTCCTCTCGGCCAATCTTGGCTCGCTCGAGCTCATGGGCTGGGCCGCCGCTGCCTACCAATACGGAATCCTGGCCACTCACTGGTATTGGATCGGCGCCATTCCCGCCATGTTGTTCCTCGGCATCGTCATGATGCCGTTTTACTACATTTCTAGAACGCACTCGGTACCAGGCTACCTGAAACTCCGTTTCGGCGAGCCAAGCCGCGCGCTCTCCGCCGTTTCTTTCGCCCTGATGACCGTGCTCATGAGCGGCATCAATATGTACTCGATGGCCCTCGTCCTGAAAGTCGTTCTTGGGTGGGACATCCATTTCAGCATCTGGGTTTCTTCGGCCACCGTTGCCGTTTACGTCGCTCTCGGAGGATTGCGCTCCGCGATCTTCAACGAAGTGTTGCAATTCATTCTGATTTGGGCGGGAGCGCTGCTGATCCCAATTCTGGGTCTGGTTGAAGCTGGCGGCTGGAGCAATCTGCGGCTGCAAATTGCGCGCAATGCTTCCGCGGAATACACGCATCTCTGGTCCACCCTGGGTAATTTCAAAGACAATCCCATGGGCATCCATTGGACCGGCATCGTATTCGGTCTCGGCGCGATCCTGTCGTTCGGCTACTGGACCACCGATTTCCTTGTCGTGCAGCGCGTTCTCTCCGCCAAGGATCTTCGCGCCGCAAAAATGGCGCCCATCATCGGCGCGACTTTCAAAATGTTGGTCCCCTTCATTGTTATTCTGCCCGGGCTTCTCGGGCTTGCGGTCCTGCCCGTGAAGCTGACGGGGGAAACGGCGGCACTCGCAACCGGGGGCCATAGTTACAACGAAGTCTTGCCGCTCATGTTGGCGCGCTATTGTGGTCCCGGCCTTCTCGGGCTCGGAATCACCGCGCTCATCGCCGGCTTCATGTCCGGAATGGCGGGAAACGTAAGCGCCTTCACCACCGTGTGGACCTATGACATTTATCGCGCTTTGCTCAAGAAGAATGAATCCGACGCTCATTATGTTGCGATGGGCCGCTGGTGCACGGTGCTTGGTGTCTTGATCAGTGTCGGCACCGCCTACCTGGTGATGTCCTTCGCGAGCATCATGGATTACGTTCAGGCTCTTTTCAGTTTCTTCATCGCCCCGCTTTTCGGCACCGTCATCCTCGGCATGTTATGGAAGCGCGCCACCGGCCCCGGGGGATTCTGGGGACTCCTTGCGGGAACTCTTTCCTCGATCAGTATGTGGGCTTGGGTAAAGGTGGATCCGGCAGCCCTGCGCTACGTCGCACTTTCCGCCAATGCCCGTGACATGGCCGAAAACATGTACCGCGCGTTGTGGTCTTGGATTGTATGCGTGGTGGTGACCATTGCCGTCAGTTATCTGACGAAACCCAGGAGCGACGCGGAGCTCAATGGTCTCGTTTATGGAGTGACCGCGATTCCTCGCGAGGCGGAAGTGCCGATCTATCATCGCCCTACTTTCTGGGCCACCGTAGTCGCGGTCTTGTTTGTAGCGGCGAACATTCTCTTCTGGTAGCGAAAGAAAGGCGGCGAATATGCATGCAGGCGGGATTTCCATCTGGTTCTTCATCGGTCTCTCCCTGCTCGTGAATGGGATTCTGATATTTGGCGCGGGGGTCTGGGAAATTGTGCGTCCACCGGCCAACCCCGTGGTTCTATTTAATCTGCATGCCAATGTTTGGTGGGGTGCGCTGCTGCTGATTCTTGGCTTGATTTACTGCGTCAAATTTGCGCCCGGACGTAAGACGTAGGCGCACCGGTCCATCGCCACAAAATGAACAAGTGCGAGGGATTCTAGCGGAGAGACTTCATGGCCGTCGTTGCCGGCGTAGATTTTGGGACATTAAGCGTTCGCGTTTCCATCGTTGACAGCGAGCGGGGATTACTGGCTTCGGCCATCGCTGAATATCCTCTCCATCGCAAACGCGAAGATCCCGAGCACGCCACGCAGTCGCACGAAGATCACATGCGCGCATTGGCGGCTGCTACACGCGAGGCCGTCCGGAAGTCCGGAGCTTCCCCCGATCAAATCCTGGCCATCGCGCTGGATACAACCGGTTCGTCCGTTATTCCCGTCGGAAAAAATCTCCAGCCGCTCGATGACTATTATTTGTGGTGCGATCATCGCGCCAAGGCCGAGGCTGCCGAAATCACGCAGGTTGCGCATCGCGAAAAGCTTGCGGCCATCGATTGGTGCGGCGGTGTTTATTCTTCGGAGTGGGGTTTCTCGAAACTCTTGCACTGGCTCCGGCATAATCCCGCCAAGCGATCTGAATTCGTGTCCGCCTTCGAGCACTGCGACATGGTCGCCGCAACCCTTTGCGGCATCACCGAGGCAAAGAAAGTGAAGCGGAGCGTCTGTGCCATGGGGCACAAGTGGCTCTGGAACGCTTCGCTAGGCGGTTTGCCATCCGAGGACTTCCTGACCAAAGTGGATCCCCTGCTGGCGGGCGTGCGCGAACAAATCGACGGTGAATTCGCGACTTCGAATCAGCTTGCCGGCCACCTCTCCGCTTATTGGGCGGAACAACTGGGCTTAAAGGCGGGTATCCCGATTCCTGTCGGTGCCTTCGACGCGCACTGGGATGCGATTGGCGCCGGCTGTCGCAGCGAAGATATTGTCAACGTCGTCGGCACCTCGACCTGCATCATTGGGATCACACCATCCGTGCGTTTGGTTCCCGGTGTATGCGGCGTGGTTCAGGGAAGCGTGCACCCCCTCCGCACCGGTATCGAAGCAGGCCTCTCTGCCGTTGGCGATATTTTTCAAGCGATCGCCACGCGCGCCGGCACGGACGTAAAGACTCTCAGCCGTGGACTTGAGAATTATCGCGCCGGACAAACCGGCTTGCTCCGCGTGACCTGGGACAACGGCGATCGTACCGTGCTTGTGAACCCAAACCTCCGTGGCATCACCTTCGGATGGAATCTGCAAACCACGGCGCAGGACGAATTATTCGCGGCCATCGAGGGCACGGCATTGCACACGCGGGTGATCCTCGATCGCATGGAGGAGCACGGCGTCGCCGTCCGCCGCGTCATCAATGCAGGCGGCATTCCTCAGAAAAATGACGTCTTGAATCAAGTTTACGCGAATGTGCTAGGCAGGCCCGTGCTTGTTCCGACGGGAAACGTCGTCAGCCTCGGTTCGGCCATTTTTGCTTTTCTTGCCGCTGGCATTTTCAAGTCCGTCGAGGAAGCGCAGGACAGAATCTGCCCGCAATATAAAGTGTTTCAGCCGGATGTATCGGCGCAGCGCGTCTACGACAAACTCTATGCGCTCTACAGCAAAGTCTATTTTGCCTTCGGCCGGTCGCAATTGGCTGAATTCGGGAATTTGCTCCCTGCCTTGATCCAATTATCGGAGTCGAAGATTGCCGATGCAGCGTACTGAGCCGTTGATTCAGCATCGCAAAAGCTCAATGCCGCCCTTGCGCCGGGGCGCAGCAGCAGCGGCGTTCACGAATCCGGTTTTTGGCCATTTCAATTCGAATTCGCTGGCGCTCGGCAAGGAGCAGATTCCGGCGATTACCGTGGTCGATGATACTTTCGAAAAGCATCGCGACGTCCTGGTCGAAATAATTCCGCGAGCCAAAGAGCGAATTAGCAAGTAAACTTTCTGGGGCCGCCGGGTGTTGCAGCAAGTAAGATTTGCGGGCGGGAGATTCGAATGAAACGGTTGATAATGTTGAGTGCGTTCACGGGAGCCATGCTCATGACCACACTGGCGCCGCTTGGTGCAACACCAAAATCCGGTTCCACGGAAAAGAAGCCGTTCGGGAAAACTCCCGACGGCCAGCCGATTGATCTCTACGTGCTTACGAACAAGAACGGCGTGGAAGCCGCCATTACCAACTATGGCGGAGCCGTAGTGTCTTTGAAAGTGCCGGACCGCAACGGCAAGTTCGCCGATGTGGTCCTCGGCTACGATTCGCTCGACGGCTACGTAAATGATAAGAGCTATTTTGGCGCAATCGTCGGGCGCTACGGAAATCGCATCGGACACGCCCAATTCTCTCTCGACGGCAAGACTTACACTCTCGCAAAAAACAACGGTGAGAACAGCTTGCACGGCGGCATCAAAGGCTTCAACAAAGCGGTGTGGGCCGCGAAGGAACTTCCCGCGAAAAACGGGCAGTCGCTAGAACTGACCTATCCCAGTAAGGAGGGCGAGGAAGGCTTCCCGGGAAATCTGCATGTTCGAGTGGTCTACACCCTGACGGATTCAAACGAACTGAAAATCGAATACTCAGCCACCACCGACAAGAAAACCGTCGTCAATCTCACGAACCACTCGTATTTCAATCTTGCTGGTCCCGGTTCCGGTGATATCCTCGGCCACCAACTTGTGATTGAAGCCGACAAGTTCACTCCCGTTGACGCGAGCTTGATTCCCACGGGAGAACTTCGCGACGTGCAAGGTACACCGCTCGACTTTCGCAAGGCAACGGCCATCGGAGCGCGCATCGATCAAGACGACGAACAATTAAAGCTGGGCCACGGCTACGACCACAACTTTGTTCTGCGCCGTGCCGCGGGCGCGCCGATATCACTTGCTGCTCGCGTCGTGGAACCAAACACAGGCCGCGTTCTGGAAGTCTGGACCACAGAGCCAGGCGTGCAGTTTTACACGGGAAACTTTCTCGATGGCACGGCTCGCGGCAAGGGCGGCCTGACCTACGCGCGCCGCTCCGCTTTCTGCCTGGAAACGCAGCATTTTCCCGATTCTCCGAACCAGCCGAAATTCCCGTCCGTGGTTTTGAATCCGGGCGAGAAATACAGCACGACGACCACGTATAAATTCACCACTGAAAAGTGAAAAATACACGCCTGTGGCATCAGGTCTTGCAGTCCTAACAACCCTGTTCTGAAGGAGCGGTTACTTTCTATAGCGTTTTCGCCAACGTCATGAGAGTTATGGCGCGCCGGAAGGTCAGGGTCTTCACCGCCTGTGCGGAGATCTCATTCTCATACGCTTGGAGAGCTCCCTGCTTAGCGCCTAAATTGCCTGCGGATGCTGCCGCCTTCGCGGCATCCAGTTTGGCGCATAGAGAAACCGCGATCCCATCTTGGGAGACGAACTGCTTCGTTAGAGAGCAGAGACCGTCGAAGCTAAAGAACAACGCGCCTGGATCACCCTGCAAAGATGACAGGGTAACACCGGGCAGTGCGCTCACATTTTCATTGGCGGCACCCAACTTCATCTCTGTGCCAACGATGGCGAGGAACCGACCCAGCGGACTCGACCTGTCCCTGTCGAAATCGAGGATCTCTTCGAAGGTCACAAGGCCGTCACCATTCGCGTCCAACCGCGCAAAAGCATCTGGTACGGTGGTCGCGGATTCAACGAAGTCGCGAACCTGTGAAGCCGCGGAAGAATCGAGATTAAGCAGGTCAGCAACGGTATCAGCGGCTTCCGCACGGATGTTGTCGAACATTCGGGTTCGGCCTTGATCCGAACCCGGAGTGGGGGACGTGGCGAGGTTACCTGTCTCGTCCACCAGCAAACTCACCGCCCGGTGATGCCAGGAAATGCAGGGTCAGCGCTTGCTTTCCATGAGGTGTCCTTGACGATGAAAAATAGATAGCCCTGCGTCGGACCAAACTGGAAATTGGAGAGTCCGGAGCACAACTCCGGGTGGGTGGCGCAAAAAGCAGCGAGCTCCGCCAAAGTGCCGGGAAGTGTCCCATTGGCGCGCCGGAAGGCGCGGGCGGTTTCGGCAAGCGCTAGGAGGTTGTTCTCGGCCACGTTTACATTGGCCGTTTCGCGCACCTTCTGCACGGCGGGAAGTAGCTGCCCAACCAGGACGCTGATAATGGCGATGACCACGAGCAGCTCGATCAGAGTAAAGCCGCGTTGCTGCCTGGAACTCGGCGAGAAATTGTGATTTTTCATGATGTAACTCCTTCTTCTCCTCGTCACAAGTCCGAATTCGGGTTGTCACGTTTGTCTGATCTAAATTTGCCGGTGTAATTCCTCACCTTTTCAGGGTTTGATGAGGTGGGACGTGCCGCATGAGTTGACTAGGCCTGCGCTCGGCAAAGGACACGGCAGAAGGCGACCAGTAATCGTCATTCCCGCTGTTCGCGCAGAGGAAAAGGGTCCCGTACCTGAGGCAAACAGTTCTATCGTTCGATCTGGATCGACATAGAGCTGCGTACGCTCATGGAAGGAGTACGTAGCGTTCCCCCCGGGGGGGATAGGGAGGAGCTTTCCAGGAAACAAAAGGTCCTGCCCTCCTTGGGGATTACTGAATATGACCTCAAATGTGACGCTAGGCGGCAGGTCGCCCGGTGGCCTCAGTTCTCCAGAAATGCTTTCGATCACGGTGACGAAACCGTGAGGGCTCGTGGCCGAGCTGTTGACGTTCACACTCGGGGTTCCACTGATGCCGACCGTCGTGCCAGAAGCAAGCTGGACGGCCGGAAGGGTCCCGATATTTACGTTTGGTGCGTTGGCTATGTTTACGTTTGGCGTACCTGTGACGCCGACATTCCACGGGCCGCTTTGCGCCGCGTTGACCGTCCCCTGAACCGGCAGCGGCGTGTTCGTCACCATCACGGGCGCGGAGCCCGCTGCGCCCGCCGGATGCGTGCTGAAGAGGCCTAACGCAATGGCAAGAATTCCTAGCGCGAAAGTAAGAGCAAGCGTGCGAATGAATACTTGCATTATGGTTCTCCTCTCTTCCCAGTGAAAGGCAGCCCCGCCCTTTCTGCAAGGTTCGACGGCCCACCCGCCAGCAACGGTATTCCTGTGACTTCGCGAGCGTTCAGAGCCACTCTACTCCTGCAACTGTAGGTTTTTGTACAGCGCCGCATGCCTGTACGCGAAGTTCTTCGCCAGACCGAGTTGATCGTTGAAGTGCGGATCAAGCACGGACGCGTCAGCGACGTCCTGAATGAAGCCACTTTCGCCCGGGAGCAGAACGCTTTCGCTGCTGATAGTCGGTGTGCTGAGTATCACGACTTGAGCGAAGCCCGCACGGTTCGAGTCAGGGATCGTTCCGGCCTCGGGGACGACTGGAAACAGTATGTGCCGGAACCGGATCAAAGGTCGCGGCTGCGTTGACCAAGAGGCTGAGGAGCCGAGAGCCAACAGCGTATTGTCGAAGACGGTGGACATAACCTGGTTGGGATCCGCTCCGTTGAAGTAGTCCCGAGTGGGCGGTACGCCGGAACCGCCGCCGAGCGCCGCGTCGAGGACGTGAATCAGCATGTTCGGCGTCGCCTCACTAACCTTCGTTCCGAGTTCGTCGCCGAAGACGGCGGGGAGCATGTTATTGAGCCACGCGTTGAAGATGACTTGGCCCGCCGCGAGTGTCGTGCTGTTGACCACGTCGTCTTCGTTGCTGCCGTCCCATGTCTGAAGGATCGCCTTCGCCTGCGCAGCATTCGCGTTCACCGGGGGAACGGCGTCGAGAGCGGCCAGGAGATACGGCTTGATATAGCGTGCCGAGCGACCGATTGAGCCCGTCGTCGTGCGCCCGATGTCCGCGGCGATCGCGTGCATGTCGTCAAGCGAGACCGTCGCGGTGTTGTCGAGTTGCGCCTCGATCTCGCGCAGACGCGATTGCTTCCCGAAGATCTGGCTGTCGGGGTTGTCGTAGTCCACGGTCGGCTTGTCGTTCCAATTGGCCAACCAGCCGCGCGTCGGGTTGATGGACTTGAGCACGGGCATGTTCTCCCCAATCCATTCCGCGCTGCCGTCACCCGGGGTAGGGAGGCGGGGATCCACACCTGGCGCGCGCCCAGGGATGATACCCGTCGCCCAGAACCCGATGTTACCGATCCTGTCTGCGTAGAGCACGTTGTACGCGGTGCCGATCTCGGCCACTGCGGCGTCGAAATCGTCTAGACTCCGAGCGCGGTCGATGCTCAGAAACGCGTGAATGTCCATCTGCTCGTGTCCCGTGATGGCACGCTTTTGAGCATAGTTAATTCCCGGTGCGGTACCGACGACTGGGCCGTGGACACTCGTCACCACCTTCAAGCTTACGAGCGCGGCGCCTTTGACCTTGATCGTCTCCAGGCGCACGTCGTAGGACGTGCAGATGCCGTTGAACATGTAACCCGTGCCGCCGGCGCACGTCGTCTCTGCAAAGGTGTCCACGATGTCGGCAGCGAGGAAGCTTGTCACGGTCCAAGCGATGTGATCCGTGCGGCCGATGCCGACCACAGGGGCGCCCGGAAAGCCCATGCCAATGACGTTGAAGCCGTTGCCACCATGCAGCTCGACTTCGTGGATGTTCGAAGGCGTAGGCAGATTTAACTGCGGACCGCCAAACAACATGGCAAATCCGCTGGCACTCTTCGCGGGACTGATCACCCATGCGTGGCTTCCGTGCGTAGGAGCGCCGACCGCCTCCCAGGCGGTTTCGGCTTCTTCGGCGGCGGGGGAAGGATCATTGTCGGGCGCATCGACCTGACCAGGAGGGGCAAACTGAGACCTCTTGCCAAATGCCCCTGAGGTGGGGATGCTTACGGGCGCGTCGGGATCGTTGATCCAGCGAACGTCGTTGAAGACGTCGAAGCCAGCCGTCACGCCGAACTTCGTTTGGAGGCTCTGGAGTAGAGACAGGTTCGTGATCTCGCGACCTGACATTGGCGGCGGACGGATCGAGAAGGCCGCGACTTGAACTACGTCGCGAGCGGTCCAGGCCGTGGGGATGCCGATTCCCAGGAACTGGAACTCGAACGGAAGCTGGCTGCTGACGTCAGGGGCGATGACGTCGTTCATGTACCGGTTGATCCCCTCCACGTAGGCGGTGATGATGCCCTGCTCTTCGTCGGTGAGGCTGAAAAATTCCGCATCGAGCGTCGCGTCAGAGATCAAGAACATGCGCGCGCTCCTATCAGCGCTGATGAACCCGGGCCCTAAGATCTCCGCGAGGGTACCCCGAGCTGCGCGACGATTCACTTCCAGCTGCCAGAGGCGATCCTGAGCTATTACGTACCCATAGCCCACGAACAAGCCGTAGTTGGTGTCGGCGAAGATATGAGGCACGCCGAACTCGTCGCGATAAATACTCACCTGCTCTCCGCTCACGTCGAGAGTTGTGAGGCACTTCGTGAGGCTGGACACACACTCGGCGCACCAACCTGCGCCAGGAGGAAGGATGAAGGCAAAGAAAAAGGCGAGAGAAACCGACAGAAAACGCACGCGCATTGCTAGTCTCCTATTCTCATTACGTCAGAGCCGCCGCAATCGGGCCCTGAACTCCAGGATCAAACTCGAAGAGCCGTTCCTTGCTGATCGCCCGACACGACGCGCTCCTCTTTTCTTGGCAGCAAACCAACCTACCGCAATCAGCCTCCCCGCACGCGCGGGCCTGGTCTCACCGTGATGGTGGTCCAGTTGCTATCACCGTCAGGGTCCCGTTTTCCGGGGGGCAGGCGCCATAATAAGTCACACGTACGCCGCCGGTGGCACATATACCGTCACGCTAACGGTCGTGCCTCCCCGAAGCCCCACGCATAGTTCATGATCGTCCCGTCACTGTCCCCGGACGCGGAGCCTGCTGCGCCCGCGGGCTTGCTCGGCACCAGCGACAGCACCACTGTCAAAATCCCACAACTCAACGCAATTAACATCAGCTTACTAAATTTCTTCATTCTCGTTCTCCTCCCTGTCGCAGACTTGGAGCCGCGTCCCCAGCGCCTTCCTGCTTTCAATTAACAAGGGGAATCTGCCCCCTTTCAAACGGTTCTCATCATGCGCACGGCGCCAATGCGATTACGCCCGGACACGAGGGCATAGGGAGCAACAGCGTCAGGCGAATCTCCGCGCGCTGGCCAAAGCTCCGGCTGCTGGCAGTGAGGCGGAGGCCGGACGCTAGGGTATCGGGCAGCCCGAGCCCGCCCCGCAGTCGACGAGATACCCCGAAACGAAGACGTCAACGCTACCCTCTCCGCTGTTGCTGCTGGCCAAGCGGGTTAAAGAGGCGGCCAGGGACATGCTGCTGTCCACGAAAGCGTGCAAGGGTGTGCTTGCCACCAGAAAATCCTCCAAGCCGTTGA
>QHYF01000103.1:0-342 GCA_003224075.1 Acidobacteriota bacterium | reverse complement strand
TCCCACGAACAACAATGCCTTTTGGCCAGTTGGCATCACCACTTGCGCTGACAGATGCTCAATGACAAAGCCTTTTCCCGAAGGCAAGGCCGCGGACAGATCAAGTGTGCCGTCGACGGTGGCTCCGCCGTTCGGCAAAAGGGCGAAAAGACTGGTTTGGAACGACACGCGCCTTGCGGCATTGTCCATGTCCCGGACAGGCACAGGACTTGTCCCTGCGTTGTTGATGCCCACGTTCCAAGCGCCGCTCTGCGCTGCGTTCACGTTGCCCGAAATGCTACCGGTGCCTGTGAGGCTGACCGGCAGCGGCGTATTCGTGACCATGACTGGTGCGGAGCCTGC
>QHYF01000373.1 GCA_003224075.1 Acidobacteriota bacterium | reverse complement strand
CTGCCGAAGAGCGGTTTCACGATGCAAAGCGCGGAAGTCGAGGGAGAAAGCGCGGTGGTCGGGATACGCTGGTTGTAGGCTCCCAGCTTCTGGAGCGCGCTAATGAGCCCGTACGGCTGGCCGACCATCCGCGCACCGGTTTCGTCGGCGGAGTACTCTCGCTGGCGCGAAAGACCGAGTTGCAGCAGCATTGCTCCAAGGGGCGCCAGAAAAAATAGCAGTAGCCCGAGGATGCCTGAGCCGCCACCCCGATCGCGATCGTCTCGGTCGCCGCCTCCGAGCCACGGGCCCCAATGTGCAATCCAGGTGATAGCTCCAGCAAGAGTTGCCGCGATGGAACTAATCAGAATGTCGTAGTTCCGAACGTGCGAAAGTTCATGAGCGATTACGCCTTCGAGCTCGTCATCATTCATGAGCTGCAAAAGACCTTCCGTCACTGCCACAGAAGCATGCCTCGGGTTTCTGCCTGTTGCAAAGGCGTTGGGCGCGGCTTCGCGAATCACGTAGAGCTTCGGGACTGGGAGGTTAGCTTTAGCTGCGAGACGCTCCATCACTGCATAGAGTCTCGGCAATTCTTCGCGTGAAACCGGTCGCGCCCCGCTGGAGAGCAAAGCGATTTTGTCCGAGAAGAAGTACGCGAACGCATTCATGCAGATCGCAATTCCCAAGCCCAGCGACATCCCATTTCGCCCGCCAAAATATTGGCCCACGATCATCAGGAAGAGTGTGAGGACTCCCAACAGGAAAGTTGTGCGAATAATTCTCATTGTGCCCCTTGTCTTTTGATACGTCCGAACAACTCGAAAATCTTACCTCTTTCGGCGAAACGCGAAGCTCCGCGAGCTCGCTCCGCTTCCTATGTATTAGATTCCTCCGGCAGCCGCGGGTTGTTTCGACGGCACGCGCGCGAACCGCATCGCGTCTTTCTGTCCATCGCGATCTACTGCCACATGATCGCCAGGGAGCACCGCGCCCTCCAGAATCTGCAGCGCCAGAGGATCTTGAATCAGCCGCTGGATTGTCCGCCGCAGCGGCCGTGCTCCATACGCGGGATCGTAGCCTTCGCGGAGAAGAAGCTCTTGCGCTGCGGGCGTCAATTCAATCGTGATCTGGCGTTCCGCAAGCAACTTTTCGACGTTCTTCAGCAGCAGGCCAACGATTTTCCCTAGCTGCTCCTTCCCGAGCGGGTTGAAGATCACGATCTCGTCGATCCGGTTGATAAATTCCGGCCTGAAGGAGGCCCGCAACGCTTCCATGGCTTCCTTGCGGGCGCGTTCCGGATCCTGGCCCGCCAATTCGAAAATTGCCGTCGAGCCCACGTTGCTGGTCATTACCAGCACGGTGTTCCGGAAGTCCACGGTGCGGCCTTTGCCGTCGGTCAGCCGGCCGTCCTCGAGAATCTGCAGCAGGACGTTGAACACATCCGGATGCGCTTTTTCGATTTCGTCAAACAGAATCACCGAATACAGATGGCGACGGACCTGTTCTGTAAGCTGTCCGCCCTCTTCGTAGCCGACATAGCCCGGAGGCGCGCCGATGAGCCGCGAGACGCTGTGCTTCTCCATGTACTCACTCATATCGATGCGGATCATGAGCTTTTCGTCGTCGAAGAGAAACTCCGCCAACGCTCGCGCCAACTCGGTCTTACCCACGCCCGTCGGCCCCAGAAAAATGAACGAGCCGATGGGCCGCTTACTGTCGGAAAGTCCTGCGCGGCTGCGCCGCACCGCATTCGATACGCGTGCCAGGGCTTCGTCCTGACCGACGACGCGCTGGCGGAGCCGTTCCTCCATATGCACGAGCTTTTGCGCTTCGCCTTCCAACAGTCGTCCGGTCGGGATCCCCGTCCACTTGCTCACCAGTTTCGCGATGTCTTCTTCATCCACCTCTTCCTTCAGCATCGGCGCATCCTTCTGAACGGAAGAGAATCGTTCCTGCGCCTGTTTCAAATCACGCTCCGCTGCCGAAATCTTGCCGTAGCGGATCTCGGCGACTTTGGCCAAATCGCCGGCGCGCTCATACCTCTGCTCTTCCGCCTTGAGCTGCTCGATCTGCTCTTTCAGTTTGCGGATTTTGCCGATGGCTTCCTTTTCCGCTTGCCAGCGCGCCTTGCGCGCGGTTGAATGTTCCCTGAGCTTCGCGAGTGCTTTTTCAATCTGGCTGCGCCGCTCCTTGGAGTGCGCATCCGTTTCCTTCAGCAGCGCCTGGCGCTCGATTTCAAGCTGCATGATCCGGCGTTCAATCTCGTCAATTTCAACGGGCAGGGAATCGATCTGCATCCGCAAACTTGCCGCTGCTTCATCGATCAAGTCGATGGCCTTGTCCGGCAGGAAGCGATCGGAGATGTAGCGGTTGGAAAGTGTTGCCGCCGCGAGGATTGCCGCATCTTTGATGCGAACACCGTGATGCACTTCGTAGCGGTCTTTCAGCCCGCGCAAAATCGCGATAGTGTCCTCGACAGTCGGCTCACTCACCAGCACGGGCTGGAACCTGCGTTCCAGGGCGGGATCTTTTTCGATGTGTTTCTTGTATTCATTGAGCGTGGTTGCGCCGATGGCGCGCAGCTCGCCCCTTGCGAGGGCAGGCTTAAGCATGTTGGAGGCGTCCATCGCGCCTTCCGCCGCACCCGCGCCCACCAGCGTGTGCAGTTCGTCGATGAACAGGATGATTTGTCCTTCCGCTTCCGTAATCTCTTTCAGGACGGCCTTCAGCCGGTCTTCGAATTCCCCGCGGTATTTCGCGCCAGCCACCAGCGCCGCCAGGTCCAGCGCCACGATTCGCTTGGTCTTCAGCACGTCCGGCACGTCTCCGGAAACGATGCGCTGAGCCAAACCCTCGACAATGGCTGTTTTTCCTACCCCCGGCTCACCGATCAGCACGGGGTTGTTTTTCGTGCGGCGAGCCAGAATCTGCATCACACGGCGAATCTCTTCATCGCGGCCGATCACGGGATCTAGCTTCTGACGGCGCGCCAATTCCGTCAGGTCACGCGCATATTTTTCGAGCGCCTCATACGTGGCCTCGGGATTCTGCGAAGTTACCCGCTGCGTGCCGCGCACTCCCGTCAATGCCTGCAGAATC
Source organism: Acidobacteriota bacterium (assembly GCA_003224075.1). Taxonomy (GTDB): domain Bacteria; phylum Acidobacteriota; class Terriglobia; order Acidiferrales; family UBA7541; genus Acidiferrum. The sequence goes on along the minus strand of QHYF01000373.1, from coordinate 3,782 downwards.
GCTTCGTGGGAAGCACCTTGGCGCTTCAGCAGTTTTCCGGCGGGGTCGCGGTCGAGAGCGGCGATCGCCAGAAACAGGTGTTCCGTCGACACATACTCATCCTTAAAACCCTCCGCCTCCTTGAACGAGCGCTCCAGCACTTCATTTAGGGGACGGCCCATGTGCTGCTGCGCAAAGCCCTGCACCTTCGGCAAGCGGCCGATTTCCCGCTCAATCTCTTGTGTCAACGCTTCACTGCGAATTCCCAGCCTCGACAGCAACGGCGGCACAACACCGTCGGCCTGGGCCACCAGCGCAGCAAGCAAATGGACCGGCTCGACCTGCTGGTTTTCGTGGCTCGCGGCAATTTCTTGCGCGCTCTGCACCGCTTCTTGGGCTTTCACGGTCATTTTTTCAAATCGCAGCATACGGGCCTCACTTCCACCTGCTTCTGCAGAAAAGGGCTGGCGCGTTCGGCCAGCCCTTCTGTCTTACCACAGTTCCAGTGCCGGCTTACTTCGCTGCTGAAGCGGCCATCGCCTGGGTGTTCACATTGACTTTGATTTGCTTTGGCTTGGCTTCTTCGCGCTTCGGGATGGTCAGAGTCAACACCCCGTTTTGGTAATCGCCCTTAATCGCGTCCGAATTCACAGTATTCGCCAGCGTGAAGCTCCGGGCGAACGAGCCATACGCTCGCTCCACACGCAGGTAGTTGTCTTCGTTCACCTTCTTCTCGAACTTGCGTTCACCGCGAATCGTCAGGATGTTGTTCTCCACGCGGATGTCCAGATCCTTGGGATCGACTTCCGGCAGATCGGCCTTCACCACGAGTTCATGCTCGGTCTCGTAGATATCTACGGCCGGAGCCCAGGCAGTGAGGCTGGATTCCTCGCCTTTCCGGTCGAAGACATCATTAAAGAGACGATTGAATTGATCCTGCAGAGTGTTGACCCCGCGGAAGGGTTCCCATCGAGTAATGGTTCTCATTTGTAGGCACCTCCAAAGGTGATTTCACAGACATAATAAAATATGAGTGTCATATTGTCAAGTAAAAATTCAATGTGCCTACCACTTCCTATAAGACATTACATTTCAATATGTTATGCCAACTCGTGATCGGATGCGAATATCCCGGCTGCGATCTGAAGGCTTGCGCGCAAACCCTCCTTCGTGCTCTATTCGCTTTGGTTTGTTTGCGTTGTCAGAATTGCTGTTAGACTGCCGCCTCGCATGCGTTTGGACGAACTTGACTACCATCTCCCTCGAGAACAAATCGCCCAGCGCCCTTTAGACCAACGCGAGGCGTCGCGACTCTTGCTGCTGGATGGCTCGACGGGGGCTTTCGAAGACCGGTTTTTCGCCGAGCTTCCGAGTCTGCTTCGCGGCAACGAACTTCTGGTTATCAACAATACGCGCGTCGCCCGTTTGTTCGGAAAGCGTGCGGGCGTGCATTCGCAGCCACCATCGCGCGCCACACGATCGGAGCACCTAACCGGGAAAGTCGAAATCTTCTTGACCCGCCAGCTCGACCCCCAGACATGGGAAGCTTTGGTTCGTCCCGGCCGCAAGATGCGTGTGGGAGAGCGCATTCTTTTTGGCGCGGGGGAACTTGAAGCGGAGGTCCTGGCGCGCGGCGAACTTGGTTTACGCACGCTGCGATTTGTATCGCATGACCAGCACAGTGTTAGCCAGCAGTTCGAGCGGCTGGGCCACACCCCGCTTCCGCCGTACATCGATCGCGCCGATGAAACATCCGACCGCGAGCGCTATCAAACGGTGTACGCCAAACGTCCCGGCGCGATTGCTGCTCCCACCGCCGGTCTTCATTTCGTGCCTGAAATTCTGGAAAAAATTCGCGCTCGGGGCACAGAGATCTGTGAGCTAACCCTGGACGTCGGCCTGGGCACGTTTCAGCCCATCCACAGCGAAACGCTCGAAGGCCACGTGATGCACGCGGAATCTTACGAGATTCCGGTTGAAACCGCCGAGCGAATCCAGGCGGCACAGGCGGGCGGCGGCCCAATTCTGGCGATTGGGACAACGGTGGTTCGCGCACTGGAAGACGCGGCGCTGCGCGCTGCCGAATCAGGGTCTGCAAATCTTGTGCTTGCCGGCAACGCCGAGGCGCGGTTGTTCATTGTTCCCGGATTCCGGTTCCGCGTGGTGGAGGCCTTGCTCACGAATTTTCATTTGCCGCGCTCGACGCTGCTCGCGCTGGTCTGCGCGTTTGCCGGACGGGAGCACGTTCTGGCCGCTTACAAACACGCCGTCGCGGCAGGCTACCGCTTCTATAGTTATGGCGACTGCATGTTGATTCGTCCGTGCGCCGGAAAAGGGGTCCGATGATTCGAGGCGATCTTGCACATGCCGAGCGCGAGAAAGTACAGCAACTCAGTCGCGACTGACGCCAGAACTTGCCATTTCAGAAACTCCGAGACGAGCAGGACAAGGAGGAAGGCCGCAGGTGAGTGCAGCCTCCCTGTCGTCCGGTGGAAAGGAGCCACGGAATATTCTCATTTATTCGTTGAAAACAAACACGCGCGTCTGGCCGGCAAAACGAACTTCTTTCACCTGCCCGCCTTCGCCGACGAGCACAGAGTCGTAAGCCGACTTGGTACTGCGGTCTTCCCAGCGCCCCTCGGACTCGGCAACGACTAGCTTGCCCTTCTGCACGGTGGCTTTGTTCCCATCGATCTGCAATCGGTATTCGCCGGCCTTCAAGTCAGCCTTGCCGAGTCTTGCAGCTTGTGCAATGTTGATGGTCCTGGTGATGGGTTTCGCGAAGAGCGGCACGGCCAAGGCGATGGCTGCCAGCAAGGCGATACTGCGGAGAAATGAATTTGATTTCATGCGTGTCAATTCCTTTCGGTCAGGTTCGAGTCAGCTGTAAAGCAGGCCGGAGTTGGCCAGATGGAGTTGACACGCGAGCGTCGTGCGAGTAGTCTCGCCCGTGAAGACACCTCTTCTTCCTGGACTAAACGGCCGGAAAGACTGCGTGTCACGACCCCGCGGCTGCCACCGCGGGGTTTTTTTCAGAATCTCGCCAAGAACAGCCGCATTGCGAGCTGCACTTCTATAGACGAATCGCTCCGGGAGAATGTTTCTCGGTCCGGCCAGAAATTCTTGGCGCCGGCAGAAAATATTGAAGTGCCTACGGACTTTTTCATCGTCGCCTATCACTTCGTCATTTCCCGCGTCTCAATTCTTCATAAAGAAATACGATTCCGCGCTCGAACTTTTGCTTTTTTTACGTCGGTCTCGTTCAGCGGTGGCCCTGTCTTCCGCCGTGCATCGGCGCGCTCGTTCATCTATACTCAAGGTCATTTTTCCGGATACCAGGGATGCGGATTCTCGTTCTCAGCGACCTGCACTCGAACGCCACTGCACTGGATGCCGTTCTTGATGCGGCCAAGGGCCGCTGGGATCTGCCCGTGTGCCTGGGCGATGTGGTCGGTTACGGCCCCGACCCCAACGAAGTCACCGCGCGCCTGCGCGAACTCGGTGCGCAGACCATTCGTGGAAACCACGACAAGGCGGTCACCGGCTTGATGCCCACGGATGATTTCAATCCGGTCGCCAAAGCCGCAGTGGACTGGACGCGCGCGCAGCTCAAGCCGGATTACTTGTCATGGCTTTCCTCTCTGCCGCCAGGCCCGCTTGCAACCGACGGCATCGTGCTGGTGCACGGCGCGCTTCAGGATGAAGACGAATATGTTTTCACTCCCGCGCAGGCCCTCGACGGCCTTCTGGACTCCACCGGCGAAGTCACCTTCTTCGGCCATACCCATCACCAGGGCGGTTTT
>QHYF01000371.1 GCA_003224075.1 Acidobacteriota bacterium | reverse complement strand
CCGGCCAGGGTGCGTGGCCAGATGTCGAGCCCCTGACGCCGCCGTTCCAAACGCCGAGTCAACTCGATTCGATCGTGCAAACCATCGTTCAGAACGCAGACGTTATCATCCCCTCGGGCCCTGTAACCTATCCCCTCCCCACCGTCACGGGATCGGCGTTGACACCGTTGGGGATGTCCCCCACCAATCCGCTCACTGTCGTCGTCAACGGCAACCTGGACATCAGCAACTGGAGCAACGATGGATACGGGCTTCTGCTGGTTACCGGCACGTTTACCTACGATCCGGACACGAATTGGTACGGAATCATCCTTGTGATTGGGCAAGGCGTCGTGAACAATTCGCAGAACGGCCAATACAAGCAAATCAATGGGGCAATGTTTGTAGCCCAAACGCGGGACTCCTCTGGGAATCTGTTGCCAGACCTGGGAGGGGCCTCCGTCTCATTCCTTGCCGCAATGCAAGGCAATGGCATGCGGTACAGCTCCTGCTGGATCCAGAGGGCGCAGCCGACCAGCAGCTACAAAGTCCTCTCCTTCCACGAAATTCCCCAGTAAAAGATTCCACGAAGTGTCGTAGATCCCGATTTCCCGGCTGCTCCCGCAGTAACCCATGGCATTGACGAAAACTTAGAATGATCAGAGTCGGAGTCCTCCCCAACTTGTTACCTTTCTACCCAAGCTGCCCACTTGCCGGAGAAAGGCCTCTCTTCTCCTTTCCCTAAGACATTGTATTAACACGACTTATTCAGTCCTTAGCGTTGGCTCTTGAAGTGCCACTCCCCTCTCAGTCAGGAGACGGACAAGCATGCAAGCGAAACCAAAAATGCAGAGCCCCAAACAGAGCGGTTTCACCATGATCGAGACGATCATCGTCATCTTCATTGTGATGGTTATTGCGGCAATGGCGATCCCCGGCTACCAGGCCACGGTGCGTTACCTGCGGATGTCGGGGGACGGCCGCGACATCAACGGCTTGATCGCAGGGGCAAAGATGCAGGCGGCAGCAGACTTTTCTCATGCTCGGGCATACGCCGATCTCGCTGCCAACACCTTCCACATGGAAACGTGGAGTAGGACAGATGGTTGCTGGCAAACGATTGGCGATCTCGATGCCGCTGGTAATCCGCGTTGCACCATAGCCGGCACGAGCCCCGTTCAACCTCTATCCCAGGGAGTCACGTTTGGAACTGGGGGCATAGGCGTTCCTCCTCAGAACACACAGGCGGCTATAGGACAGGCGCCCCCCTGCACTATCGGCGACGGCAACGGTGGGACGACAGCCAACACGGCGTGCCTGGTCTTCAATTCCCGAGGCATTCCTGTCGTCGGGAAGCCGCCGACGCCCGACGGAAATGGCGCGCTCTATATTACGGACAACAATACCGCTTATGGCGTGACAGCTAACACCTCGGGCTCCATCCAAGTCTGGGCCGCCAGCGTAAATGCCCCAGCCGGAAACAACCCATGGTCTCACAGGTGAGGAAGAACTCATGAAAATTCACCGCGCAAAGGGAAACGGCAAGAGTATGAAAAAAGCTCAGACGGGCATGAGCCTCATTGAGACGATCGTCGCGCTAGGGGTGCTGCTTATCGTGGCGGCCGGAGTGATGGGGCTTGCAGTGATTGCCTTGTCAACCACGGAGAACCAGGGGCACCTGGGGGCGCGCACGGCGGAATACGCGCAGGATAAAATGGAACAATTGCTCGCCCTGGACTCCTGCGATGGCACAGGCGGCCCCGGCAAAGGTACGGATACCACGGTCTTCCCAGCCGCGGGGGCCGGAGGAACGGGGCTGGCGGGCTGCGACACCGCGACAACCCCACCGACTCCATTGACCGGCGGCAGCTTGAGCACCACGGCCCCAGTGGCTGGCTATGTGGACTACCTGGATGCGAGTGGGAATCTTCTCGGCGGCGCCGGCGGGGCCTGGCAATACATCCGCGTCTGGCAAATCTCCGTGGGGCCTCCGGGAACCACAGCCATGAAGCAGATTTCAGTCAGGGTCCAGGTGCGCGCGGCGGTGGGGCAACAAGTTCTTGTGCCCCAGTCCACGGTCACCGCGTTGAAGACCTGGCCGTTCTAAGGAGGGCATGTGTCGAAGGCTAAGACAGAGTCGAATGCCGCAACACCGAGACGGCACGCGGGATTTACGCTGCTGGAAACACTCGTAGCGCTCGTCGTTTTGCTGGCGGTATCGGGGATCGTGATGGCTGGGATGATGCAACTGATGCGAACCCAGGGCACTATCGCGAACCGCACCGAGATGCACACCAGCGTGCGGAGCGCGACGGAATTGCTCCAGCAGGAAATCGGCCAGGCAGGATTGGTCTCCCTGCCGGTCGATCCGCTTACGGGATTAACGATTCCTCTCTCTATGACGACAGCCGCGGTTCCTCTTGTGCCCGATGTTCCATATACGCAGCCAGTCTCTTTGAGTTCCGTTGCGAACATTTTCAACGGCGAACAGCTCGTCGTGGATACGGGAGTCAACCAGGAAACCGTCACGGTAACTTGTGGCGTTGCTTGCATCAATCCCATAAGTGCAACGTTTAACTACGCTCATGCGGCGGGCGTTCCGGTTATGGTGCAAGGCGCATTTGCAAGGCGCATTCGCGACAGGTATTGTGCCACCCACGGCGAAATGTGCTGGACTCCCTTGCGGTTCTACGGGCACGGTCCTGAAGCTCTACGGAGACATCAACGGTGATGGCAATATGCGGTACGTTGAATATACGTGCGACCCAACCAATAACCTGGGCCTTGGCCCTGTGCTCCTGCGAAATGAAATGCCATACGATGCGGTGTTGAAGGCCACGTTGGATCCCAGCAAGGTCCTGCTCTCCAACCTTCTAACGAACCCCCCCGATCAGAACGGCAATCCCGTGCCCTGCTTCACCTACCAGACGCAAACCGTCCTGACGAACACCGGCCTCGATACCTTCGTGACTGGTGTGGCCGTGACTTTGACCGAACAAACCCAGAATCGCGACCCGCAGACGAACCAGTTTCAATCCGAGACGAAAGCGCTCTTGAACGTTTCGCCGCGAAACGTCTTCAATGCCTGGGAATTAGCTAACGCCGAATTGACGGACCGCGTCCAGACCATGCCGCCGTCGGTATCAAACCTCGCCCCACAGCCAAGCGTCGTGGGACAGTCAGGTTCCACGGGGCAGACAGGTCTAGGTCTAGTGGGATACTAAGAAACAGAAAGTGAGAAACCACCATATGAAAATGAATCGACGCAACCAAAAGGGAACCGCTCTTATCTTCGCACTGATCTTTATGCTAATTCTGTCGGTGATGGCTGCCTCGCTGATGTTTCTAGCGCAGTCCGAGACGTGGACCAGCAGCAACTACCGGATGATGACCCAGGGACGGTACGGCGCGGAAGCCGGAATCAACTCGGCTGCCAACTACTTGATGTTTACGTACACACCGCCGGGTGGCGCGGGCGACCCGCTTGCCAACTACGACATGACCCAATCCCCGGTCAAGTACAACGGAGCGGATGTGGTTTTGTCCACCACGCTGGCAAATTCAAATTATCCGAATGCTGCGGTAGCGGGCGATTTTGCGGCCAAAGTGCCGGGCACGCTGACACAGGGCTTTGGCGCAGTGAGTTATACGGCCTCCGCCAGGCTGCTGTCCATGCGGCAGGTGCAACTCGCCGGAGTGAGCGGCCCAGCCGCGAATAAGATCATCCAGACCTGGCAGATTATCGCGGACGGGAACATCAAGAGCGTCCGGAATGCACAGGTGGAAGTTTCAGCAGTCCTGGAACAGCAGGGTACGCCGCTTTTTATGTACGCGGCGTTCGCGACCAACGACGAGTGCGGCGCGCTCGACTTCTCGGGCGGCGCGACGACTAACAGCTACGATTCGGCCACACCACTGAATCCAGTCACTGGCAGCCCGGTGATCATGAATGCGTACGGCAATGTCGGCTCAAACGGAAATTTGAACGAGAATGGAAGTGGTACCACGATCTACGGCAGTATGTCCACGCCCCGCTCGGGCGTGGGCAAATGCGCGCAGGGCGGGGTGACTGCCTGGACGGACAACGGCAACGCAGTCGTGACTGGCGGCTTCAAGCTTCTGCCGCAACCGGTGAAGTACGCGACGCCCGTCGATCCCCCTCCGAACAGCAACAACATCAGCGGTACGCAGACGCTCGGTCCTTGCGTCGCGAGCCCGTGCACCTACGGAGATATCAACATAAACGGAAACGGAACGATCACGCTCTACCCGGGAACTTACAATATCAACACCTTGTCCGAGCAAGGGCAGGGTACGATTGTGATTGCTCCTGACCCCGTAACCCATCAATACGGCCCCGTCATTCTAAACGTAACCGGGAATGGTCAATCAACCGCGGTGGATTTAACGGGAGGCGGCATGACCAACCCAAGCTACGATCCGTCGCTCTTGCAGATCAATTATGCGGGAACTGGGACGATCAGCCTGAAAGGCGGCGCGACTTCCTCAGCAGTCGTCAACGCCCCGAACGCCACAATCTCATTTAACAGCGCGGGAGGGGAGTGGTACGGAGCTGTGATTGGCGCTCATATCAAAAATGCGGGCGGTGTGACGCTTTCCTATGACCGCCATCTGCAGAAGAAACTTTTCAACGTGAGCAACTACATGCTCGATTCCTTCAGTTGGAGCAAGTACTAACGCCCGAGCGGGCGAACGTTGAATCGCCCCTTTCCAGCGCTCTTGTTCTGAAGCGAGGCCGGACCAATACCCGGCCTCGTTTTATTTCTTCTTCGCGTTCCTCTCCGCGACAGAAGTGTAAAGCGCTGCTTCTCGTGGCGCCCGTCCCTCTTTCTCTCTCAACTTGACATGTCGGCATCCACATTGTTAACTGCCCCCCGCGAGGAGGTCCTTCCGTATGACACCCAAAGCGCGCATCGCCGTTGCTCTTCTGGCCGTAACACTCACGATTGCCTCAAGCCCTCTCCTCTGGGCCCAGGATGCTTCTCACAAACTGTCCGCCATGGATGAATTCCAGATTCAACTCCCGACGGACCCGCAGATTTCCCCCGATGGAAAGAAAATTGTTTACGTGCGCCGCTTCGCCGATCCGATGACCGACAAGCGCTACTCGAATCTCTGGATCATCAACGCGGACGGAACGGATCATCGCCCGCTCACCAGCGGCAATCGCAGCGACGCTTCTCCGCGCTGGTCGCCTGATGGCATGCGCCTCGCCTACCTTTCCGACACCGACGGCAAGCAACAGATTTACATTCGCTGGATGGACACCGGCCAAACCGCGCGCATCACCAATCTCGAACAGGCCCCCGATGCCATCAACTGGTCTCCCGATGGGAAAATGCTCTCCTTCTCAGCTCTTGTTTCTGGCAAAGGCCCGCACCTCGCCGACCTGCCCGCCCCGCCCTCCGGGGCAAAGTGGGCCGATCCTCCCGCCGCCTACAACCGCCTGGTCTACCGCTTTAATGGCACGGGCTATCTGAAGCCCGGCTACATGCAAATCTTCGTTGTTGACAGCGAAGGCGGAGCCCCGCGTCAGGTCACCAACGGCAACTTCCCGAACGGTGGCAACGAGTTCGGTCCGTCCCGCGCTACCTGGACGCCCGACGGCAAATACCTCATCGTCCCCGTCAACCGTCATCCCGAATCCGATCACGAATATCTTGATACCGAAGTCTACGAGTTCAGCGTCGCTGACGGTTCCCTTCGCGCGCTCACCAATCGCAAGGGCCCCGACAATTCTCCCGTCGTCTCGCCCAATGGGAAACTCATCGCCT
>QHYF01000368.1 GCA_003224075.1 Acidobacteriota bacterium | reverse complement strand
CGCCCGCGCCACCGACTACAACGCCTTCCTCCATGCCGTCCAGTCCGACCAAGCCCAGCTCTTCACCCTCGTTGGACCCTAACACATGGCCCTGCAACTATTTCCAGTGGCTTGAGTGTCTTTGCCAGCCTCCTCTTCGCGTTCATGCGCGTATTTGCCTTGACTTCTGGTTACCCTGTGTTATACTTCCTCTTGGGTATATTTACGTCACCGTGGATGTACCTGTCGCCCGAAGCCCAGAAGCGAGTTTTCCCCAGTTGACCTTAACTCTTTTCCCTTGATCAGCTTGCCCACTCTTTCGCAATTCGTCGCTCTGGGCCGTTTTTTGGGCTCTTTAGAATCAATAGATTACAGACTCTTTTGCAACACGGGATTTCACAAGTCCTTTGCAATCTGTCGATTCCAGACTCTTTGCGAAAAATAGGGGGGGTGTACGTCCCCCTCCTGGCTCCGGATTTCGCAAGCTGGTCGCCTTTGCACAATTTCGGCGCAGTCCAAGTCATGTAGAATCAACATTTACAAAAGTGTGTCAAAACAAGCGACCTGAACTGTCTTTAGAATCAACATTTATGAAAAACATAGGGGGAGGGATAGGCAAGCGGCTTTCAGCCTTGTGAGTGCCCGGATTCAGTGCATCTAAATAGCCAGGATCTCTTTCTCTTTCGCAGCGCTTAGATCCTCGATCTTCTTCGTCTCCGTGTGGGAGACTTTTTCCAGCTCTTCCAGCGCCCGCTTGTGATCGTCCTGGCTGATTTTCTTGTCTTTTTCCAGCTTATCGATGGCTTCCTTGATGTCGCGGCGGATGTTGCGCACCGCGGTGCGGTGGTTTTCGAGGACCTTGTGCAGGTGCTTCACGATCTCCTTACGGCGCTCTTCGGTGGGCGCCGGCATCGGCACACGCACGATCTTGCCGTCGTTCGTCGGGTTCAGCCCCAGGTCGGATGTCCGGATGGCCTTGTCGATCAGCGGCACGACACTCGGGTCCCAGGGAGAAATCACGATCAGTGTTGCGTCCGGTACCATCACCGTGCCCAGTTGATTCACGGGCATCGGGGTGCCGTGATAATCCACGCGGACCGCATCCAGAATCGCCGCATTCGCGCGCCCGGTGCGCAGCGTGCCCAGCTCCTTGCGGAAATCGTCCACGGCTTTTTCCATGCGCGTTTTCGCCGCGGCCATCGCGTCTCGTGTATTTCCAAACGTCGTCATGATTCTCAGTCCTTAGTCCAGCTCTCAGTTTTCAGTTCGGAAATTGGGTCCCATGTGATGATTCCAAGATTTGGTTCAGCCCCAGCCTCACGTTACAACTACTCAAGAATGCCAGGAAGAGTTTTATCTTAAACTGACAACTTACGACTGATGACTGAAAACTATTTCAAGCGGGCGTCACCTTCGAGCCCACGCGCTCGCCCAGCACCACCCGCTTGATGTTTCCATGCTCGTTCATGTTGAACACCACGATCGGCATGCCGTTGTCCATGCACAGCGAAATCGCCGTCGAGTCCATCACCTTCAGGTTCTGGTTCAGCACTTCCCGGTAAGAAATCGAGGCAAAAATTTTCGCATCCGGAACCTGCTCCGGATCGGCGTCGTAAATTCCGTCCACGCGGGTAGCTTTCAGAATTACGTCCGCCTTGATTTCCATGGCCCGCAGCGCCGCCGCCGTATCGGTCGAAAAGTAGGGATTCCCCGTGCCCGCCGCGAAAATTACCACACGGTTTTTTTCGAGGTGCCGCATCGCGCGCCGCCGGATGAACGGCTCCGCGACCTCTTTCATCTCGATCGCGCTCAACACGCGCGTATACACTCCTTCTTTTTCCAGCGCATCCTGCAGTGCCAGGGCGTTGATGACCGTCGCCAGCATGCCCATGTAGTCGCCGGTCGCGCGATCGATTTCAAAGCCTTTCTGCCGCGCCCCGCGGAAGATATTTCCTCCGCCCACCATGATCGCCGTTTGCACGCCCAGTTGGTGGACTTCCTTCAGCTCGCGCGCGATGGCCTGAATCGTTTCGCCGTGGATGCCCAATCCTTGCGGTCCCTGAAAGGACTCTCCGGAAAGCTTCAGCAGGATTCTCTGATATGCTGGCTTCGCTTTTTTTGCAGCCTTCTTATTGTCGTTTGTTCTCTTGATCGCCGCCATGAGTCTCCGGGGAACGCCGCCCAAAATCCGGGGAATTGTAACAAACTATCTCCGCCGCCGCACTCCGCGAAACGCCCGGAAAGAAAAAGAGCGCTCGGGCCGGCCCGCAGCGCTCTGAAAGATTGCGGTTGGAAGGTCTGCTCTTTACTTGACGGTCGGTGCCG
>QHYF01000367.1:3001-3764 GCA_003224075.1 Acidobacteriota bacterium | reverse complement strand
GCGCAACAACAGCAGATCAATCCTGATACTTACAGCCAACTGCAGTTTCGTTACATCGGACCGGTGGGCAACCGGGCTACTGCCGTGGCCGGGGTGCCGGGGAACCCTTACATCTATTATGTGGGCGCGGCGTCCGGCGGAATCTTCAAGACGACGGACGGCGGCATCCACTGGGAGCCCATTTTTGATTCACAACCCGTCTCTTCGATCGGCTCGCTGGCAGTGGCGGCGAGCGACGCGAATGTGGTGTGGGCAGGAACGGGGGAATCGTTCATCCGAAGCCATATTTCGCTGGGGAATGGAATTTACAGGTCGCTGGATGCCGGCAAGACCTGGGCGCTGATGGGGCTGGAGAAAACGGGACGCATTGGAAACGTCATCATTGACCCTCGCAATCCGGAGATCGTGCTGGCATGTGCGCTCGGGCACGCGTATGGCGCGCAGCCAGAACGCGGGGTGTTCCGCACGACGGATGGAGGGAAGAGCTGGGAAAAGGTGCTGTTTGTGGATGAGAACACCGGCTGCTCGGATATGGGGGTGGATCCGAACAATCCGCGAAATTTGTTTGCGGGGATGTGGCAACTGGAAATTCATACCTACGGCCGGACTAGTGGAGGACCGGGCAGCGGATTATTCAGATCCACCGACGGCGGGGCGACGTGGAAGCGAATGGAGGGCCACGGCCTGCCGAAGCCGCCGGTCGGAAGGATAGCGGTGCGTGTGGCGCAGCGGGATTCTAACCGTGTTTATGCGTTGATTGAAA
>QHYF01000367.1:0-2983 GCA_003224075.1 Acidobacteriota bacterium | reverse complement strand
GTGAATTCGGACCGTCAAATCCGGGGACGAACGCACTACTATACGCGAGAAGAGATTGCGCCGGACAATGAGAACGAGGTGTATTTCTTCTCGGCGGCATTTTCGAGGACGCTCGACGGCGGGCACACGCTGACCAACATGCCGGCAAGTCCCGGAGGGGACAACCACGAGATGTGGATCGATCCCACGAATGGGGATCGCATGGCGGTGGTGAACGACGGCGGCGTGAGCATCTCCGTGAATCGGGGCCACACGTGGGACCACATTCAATTGCCGATCGCGCAGATCTATCACGTGACACTGGATGACCAGATTCCGTATTTCGTTTACGGAAATAGACAGGACGGCCCATCATATCGCGGGCCGAGCAATAGCCTGCAGTTTGGCGGATTTGGGGGCGGCGGTGGCCAAGGCGGGCAGATCCCGCGGAGCGTGTGGCATCCGGTCGCGGGGAGCGAAAGCGGCTTCGCCACGCCGGATCCCGTGGACAACAACATCATCTGGTCGAGCGGGACGGGAGCAGGAAGCGTGGGCGGCGCCATGGCGCGATTCGACGAGCGAAATCACCAGGCGCGCGAGGTCGAAGTTTGGCCCATGGATGTCTCGGGGGCGAGTGCCGCGGAGGTGAAATACCGTTTCAACTGGGAATTTCCAATCACGATTTCTCCTCACGACCATAATAAAGTCTACGTGGGCAGCCAATATGTGCACGTCACAACGGATGGAGGGAATAGCTGGCAGGTCATAAGTCCGGACTTGACGCGAAACGACAAGAGCCGGCAACAAATTTCCGGCGGGCTGACTCCGGACAATATCGGCGTGGAATATGCGGGAACGGTTTTCGCCATCGCGGAGTCGCCGAAAGAGGCAGGCGTAGTCTGGGCGGGCACCAATGACGGACTGATGCAAGTCACGCGCGATGGGGGAAAGAGCTGGAGCAACGTCACGAAAAACATTCCGAACCTGCCGGAGTGGGGCACGGTGAGCAACGTTGAAGCCTCGCGGTACGACGCGGGCACGGCTTACATCACGGTGGATTTCCATCAAATGAACAACCGTGATCCGTTCGCTTATAAAACAGCGGATTACGGCCGGAGCTGGACGGCGATTACGAATGGAATTCCACACAGTATGCTGAGCTATGCGCACTGCATCCGAGAAGATCCCGTGCGAAAGGGGACGTTGTATTTGGGGACGGAAAGCGCGCTTTACGTTTCGTTCGACGATGGAAAAAATTGGCAGCCGCTACAGAGCGGTTTGCCGCACGCGCCGGTGTACTGGATCGCCGTGCAAGAACGCTTTCATGATTTGGCGTTAGCCACGTATGGGCGAGGTTTCTGGATCCTGGACGATCTCACACCTTTGCAGCAAACGACGGCGGAAGTGCTTGCGGCGAATGCCCATTTGTTCGCGCCGCGCGACGTTTACCGGTTCAGGAATGTCGCACAGCCCGCGGCGGTTTTCTATGACCCGACGGCGGGACACAATCCGCCCTACGGCGCTCCCATCAACTTCTATCTTAAGTCCAAGCTCGGGGAGAAGGACCGGGCGCGCTTAACAATCAGCGACGCAAGCGGCAAAGTTGTGAAGGAGATTGAGTGCCGGACGGCGAGGCCGGAAGGAGCGCGGCCACCCGCGGGGCCCGGTGGTCCGGGCGGTGGAGGCGGAGAAGGCGGCCCGGGCGGTAGGCCGTGCGAAGCGAAACAGGGGATCAACCGCTATTGGTGGGATTTGCGGTTCGAGCCGAGCACCGAGATTAAACTGCGAACCAGCCCGCTGTATGCGCCGGATGTCACAGTAGGGCCGGAAGGCTGGCGGCCCGCCTCGAGCATTGGACGGATATCGCTGCTGGCGCCGCCGGGAACCTACACGGTGAGGCTGACCGTTGGCGAAGAAAAGTTCAGCCAGAAGCTGACTGTCCTGAAGGATCCACATTCCAGCGGGAGCGAGAGCGACATCCAAACGCAGACACAATTGCTGACGGCGCTGAGGGAAGAGATGAACACGATCGCGGATAGCGTCAATCAGATCGAGTCCGTGCGCGCCCAGATTGCTTCGCTGGAAAAGGAGCTGGGAACGGGCGACGCAGGCAAGGCGATTCGAAAGGCGGCTGACGACCTGGCAGACAAACTCGTGAGCGTTGAGGGGAATGCGCTGCAACTCAAGGCGACTGGGAGAGGCCAGGATGACGTTCGATGGGCGCCGATGCTGCTGCAAAAGATCAGCTATTTGGCCGGTGAGGTGGGCTCGTCTGATTTTTCGCCAACCACGCAGCAAGTGGCCGTGCAGGAAGAGTTGAAACAGCAGGGTGAAAAATTCGGGCAGGAATTTCAGCAAGTCGTGACCAAGGATGTGGCGGCGTTCAATGCCATGCTTCGGGAGCGGAACATTCCGAACCTCATTGTCAAGACGCCTTGAGCCAGGCCGCGAAACCCGGATGCGTTTTTTTGCGGGTATTGGTGCCGAGCGATTGGGTAAAGGAGAAGGGCAAGACGATGCGAATTACCTGCGGAGGAATAATCCTGTATCTTTGCGTCGCCATGACGATTGCAGGACAAAGCGTTAATGCGCAGGACCGCTCGCAGACGCGGTCGATGGTGGTTTCACGAAACGGGATTGTCGCCGCGGAATCGCCGCTGGCGGCGCAAGCAGGGGCGAGGATTCTGGAACGTGGCGGAAACGCGGTGGATGCGGCGATCGCAACCAACGCGATGATGGGCGTGGTCGAGCCGATGATGAATGGGATTGGCGGGGATTTGTTCGCGATCGTCTACGACGCGAAGGCGAACAGACTGTATGGCTTGAATGCGAGCGGATGGGCGCCGAAGGGACTGACGATCGAGTATTTGCAGAAGCAGGGGTTGCGGAGCATGCCGCAACAGGGGGTGAATGCGATCACCGTGCCTGGAGCAGTGGATGGATGGCAGAAGCTGGCGGATAAATTTGGAAGAAAAAAGCTGGCGGAAAATTTGGCGGCGGCGAT
>QHYF01000365.1 GCA_003224075.1 Acidobacteriota bacterium | reverse complement strand
AGGCGAAGATGTAAAAGGCGAGGGCGACACTCTTCTTGCCTCGGAAGTCGTGCAGGGAGACCTGGTTCCGCTTGGTATCGAGCAGTGTAAAATCCGGAGCCATGTCGCCGACCTTGACGGCGGGATCAGGCATGGCGTCCTTCTTCTCCGTTTGTCCCCAGAGCCGGTTGCCGGCGCGCGGGACAGCCAGTGCCAGCATCCCCAACAGCAGGACGCCGATTGCTCTGCGCATGTAAGTGGTCCTCCTCGGATTCTGTAGAGCGAGCCTGCGAACGGAGCAGGCCGCAGGCGGGATGATACCAGCGAAGCGCGCGCCTGCCCACTTTTATCTCGTTGACAGAAAGTGGCTGCAACATGCCTCTTGCCGGAAAAAACACGGAGAGCCGACACTAAATGGCATTGACGGGGCTGATGCTGAGGCCTAAGATGCGTTCCCGGAGAGACGAATTCCTTACATACATGCGAAGTTCGCACTGAAGCAATCCGAAGTGTCGCATCCAGCGCTGTAATCGAATTGGACCAAATCTGGAACGGCGACGAAATCCGTTCGGGGCCGGAAGGAGAGACAACCCGATGATTCTCACGATTGGCCGGAAACAGATTGAGCCGGACGTTGCGGTGTTGGAAATGAACGGTCGAATCGTACTAGGAAACGACGCGAAAACCATCGAATGGAACCTTGCAGAACTGCTGAAAGAAAACCGGAAAAAAGTGGTCTTCGATCTGGCCGGGGTAACGCTCGTGGACAGCACGGGCGTGGGCATTATCGTGATGTGCTATGCAAAGCTGAAGAAATCCGGGGGAGTACTGCGTGTCGCCGGAGTGAACGGCATGGTGGAGGATACGCTCAGGTTGACGAGCGTGGACAAGTTAATTGAGTTCTATCCCAGCGTCGCGGAGGCCGCGGCCAGATTTTGAAGAAACGCCCGCTATCGTTGTGCGATGAGGAGAGCCTCAATTCGCCCCACTAGATCTGATCCCGCCTGGCTTGCTTCGGCTGCGTGAAAATCTGGGGGAAGCAGCAGGATCTGCATTTGCGGATCCGCTTGGCGAAACTTCTCGAATGCCGAGGCGCTTGCTTGCGTCGTGGGGCCGCAAATGGCGAGGCGCGGATGCGTGCTTCTCGCCAGCGTGGCGGCGTCCGAGAGGTATTTCGCTGTATACACTTCATAACTACACTGCTTGAGAAGCGCGCTGAGATAGGCCAGAAGATCGCTGGAACTATCGACACAGATAACTTTGGGCCGCGCGGCTCGAGAAGCTTGAGGGGACGCCTGTGGGCGCTGGGAGAAAGCTGCGATCGCTTCACTTTCTGTGCTGTAGGTGTGAAACAGCTCCTTCAAATTGGTGGCCTCAAAGACCTGTTGGAGAAAGGGCGACAACCCGCAAAGTTTGAGATCTCCCCGCGCGGCTCTGAGGGTCCCGAGCAAGCGCACTATCGCCCCCAATCCGCCGCTATCGACATAAGTAACGCCCGCCAATTGGAGAACAAACTTCTTCGTTTCCAGAAGCGACTCTTCTACCTGCGCTCGCAGGGATTGCGCTTCCTCTCCGGCGACAATCCGCCCCTCGCAACGGATTACAGCGAAATCCCCGATCATTTGGCTTCGACAAACAAGCTTCATTGGCGCGAAACGATAGCACAAAACTCGGTGTGCAACGCGGAGAACGTAGCTTTGCGCGGCGGTCTAGAAAGAAAGGGCAGACGAAAAGCTGTCCGCGCGAATCCTGCCCACCACACTGGCGGTATGATTATCACGCGGAAGAAAGTATTGATTGGAAAGCGGTCCAAGGTTATGGAAAAAAGCAGCACGCCGATGAGAGAGACACACATGAAAACAGCCAAAGTGAAGTGGGGAGTCCTGGGGACGGCGGCGATTGCGGTGCGAGACGTGATTCCAGCAATGCAGAAGGGCGCGTGGAGCGAAGTGACGGCAATCGCGTCGCGCGACGCGCACAAAGCGAAAGACGCAGCCAAGAAGCTGGGCATTCCACAGGCGTACGGTTCGTATGAAGCGCTGCTGGCGGACCCGGAGATTGAGGCGATTTACAATCCCTTGCCAAACCATCTTCATGTGCCGTGGTCGATCAACGCGGCGGAGGCAGGGAAACACGTGCTGTGCGAGAAGCCCTTGAGTTTAACGGTCGCGGAGGCGAAAACGCTCCTGGCCGCGCGGGACGGGTGTGGCGTAA
>QHYF01000364.1 GCA_003224075.1 Acidobacteriota bacterium | reverse complement strand
CGGCTCCGCGGGGCCACCCTGGGCGGCAAACACGAACTACACCGCACGCACACTGATTCAGCCGACCTCGAATAACCCGGGGAATTTCGTCTATATGGTTCTCACCCCCGGAAAATCCGGCCCCGGCCCAGCGAACCCGAATTGGAGCAGCCAACCCGTGTGCACTCGGCAGGCGGACGGAACCTGCTCGGGGGGAACCCTGCTAGACGGCGGGATTACCTGGCAGAATGTCGGGCTTGTTGTGCTCAACAAGTTGGCCACAGGAATCTTCGATCCGGGACTGTATTACGTGGCGGCGAATGGGCTCAGTCTGGGCAGCGGGTCGACCGCGCGCGTAAGCACTGCCAGCGGCGACGGCAGCAAAGGCGTTATGTTTTACTTCAGCGCCTCTGCCAGCGTCTCGATCGGCGCAAACAGCGGAGGCGCCAGCGCTTGTGCGTCCGTTACGCAAGGTCCTGGCGCCGCTTCCGGCACTCCCAGTAGCTGTATCGTCGCATATCAGATTGACGGAACGTTGTCCCCTGCGGCAACCGGATATGTGCCGTCCGTGTTGTTGCGATGCCCCAACGGCTCCGCGAACCCATCGCAGGTCCCTGCCACCATTCCGGGCAATGTTCTGCTCGGTCCGTGTGGTGGCACGTCGGGCATAGGCGCTACTGGCCAGTATGGGTCTCCTGACGGCAACCGCGGCTTTTTGTTTTTTCAGAGCCGCAGCAATGCCGCAAACGGCGGAAGCTGCACTGCCGGTTTTAGCGGAAACTGCGCCATCATGGGCGGCGGCGGATCGTTCGTTTTCTCGGGTTTCATTTATTTGCACAACGGCAACGGAGCCAGTTGCGGCACGGGTACCAGTTGCCTGACATTGGCGGGCGGCTCCGGAGGGAACAGCTTCACGATTGGAAACATTGTCGTCGACAAAATCTCCTTGACCGGCGGTTCGGCGGTCAACATGGTCCTGAACCCAACTGCGACGTTTTCCGTTCTGCGCCCGATACTACTCCAGTGATTCCCAATCCGAACACCGGTTCGATGCAGTTAGGCTCCACGATGGAACCCGCGGAATCAATAGTAATCGTACGCAATTTCAATAAGGGTCTGATGCAGGTGCGCTCCACGATCGCACCCTTGGCACCACCTGTCGTTGTACGGAAACCAATCCGAGCTCCAAAGCTCGCGCTGCTACCCGCAATCGGGGCTCCGCGAAATGGGCTATTACTTTCCACCCTGCTGCATACGGCTACTGCTGCTATGGTGATTTCCGTGCCGATCCTGTTTCCGGCATGGCTCGTGAGCGTGCCGAGTGCTGCGGCAGATCTCGACCGTGAGGTTGATTATCAACCGCTCTTGCTGCCGCTTCTGCCGAGCATGGCAGAGGCCAGCGCAGGCGCCAAGATAGAATACGCATCAGGACGGAAACCGCACAGCATGGCGGAGACCTTGCCCACGAGCGCGCGACCGGCTGCCAATGCGCCGAAGCCTGACTATGCCGGCCCCCAGCTGATCGTCTCCAACTCACCAGATTCGACCGCTGGTGTGCAGACCATCCGCCGGCCGGATTTGGTTGCACCTCCAAAGATGACCTATCCGCTCCGGCTGCCGAGCATGGTGGTGCTTCCCCATCGAGCGATACGAGCGCCAGTAGCGCCGCGGTTTGAACAGCCCGTGCTATCGAACCCGGAAGCAGTGTTAACTTTCCGTCCAAGCGAACCTCCAGCGCAAATTCCGTTGTTGCCCAGCGACAAGCCCAAATTGTCGCTGGCTCCCGCAAAACCAGTGCTGCCAAAAATCAGGGCCGCCTCCGAACCCAGCGTACCGGTGCTTTCCGCCACCATGGACCCGGACGTGAGCGTGCGAAAGGCAGTCGCTATCATCAACGCGGTCAGTGTTCCTCCCGAACCCGATCCGGTTATTCCTGAGGCAGAGCTGGCCTCCCGGTTCGTCGTTGGACCATCGGGAGCGGCAACAACTGCTGCGTCGACTGTATCGCAAGCCGCTGGTGGAAAACTTGCAGGCGCTGGCGCCTCGAAGGCGGGAGAGAATTTACCGCACGGGAGCGTGGAGAATGGGACCCGAACCAGAGTTGAAGCGGGTGATGGGCATTCCGGAGTGGCGAGTACTGAGTCCTCGTCGAGCGCAAGCCCGCAGCCGGGATCTGGCGCTGGCACGGCCCCTGCTGCGGCTGCGGGAAACAAAAGCCTTCCGGGGATCTCAATCTCAGGTGGCACGCCAGGACGCAGCGGTCGAGCGGGCGCGCCAAGTCCAATTCCACATGGTTCTTACGCCCTTACCATAATTTCAGGCGGTAGCAGCGGCGGAGCCAGCAGAGACTTAGGCGTGTTCTCCCGCAGCGACACCGTTTACACTGTTTATATCCCAATGACCGACGCCGGCGGCGGCCCCGACTGGCCCATGCAGTACGCGCTAATGAGTCCTGCCCAGGCCCACAACAGCGTGCTGAACGGCCTGCTTACGCCTCCCGCCGTGCTAAAGAAGAGCCCGGCGACGGCACCCAAAACTGGTCTTGCCGCAAATTCAGGGCCAGTGTTTGTTACCGGCATTATTGACGAAACCGGGAAGCTAGGGGCGTTGCGCGCAATACGCCCCCTGGATGGCAGGACGCAGGCTGCCGTTAGTGCCCTTGCGCAATGGGAGTTCTTGGCGGCACAACTTGGCGGAAAACCAGTTGCGTGCAAGGTCCTGATTGGGGTAAGTGTTTTGCCGGCTGAGGAGGTTGGAAGGTAAGAATGATCAACGGGCCGTCGAGTTCAGAGTATTGCCGTGTTGGCCGGAGGCGGTCAGCTTCTAATCGCCCCGCCGTAAGAACGGAACTGATGTTACACAATTGTCGTCGATCATTCGGCTTTCCTCTTGCTGCTCGCCGGTTTTCAACGTATTTTTGTGTCGCTCATTCGGTTCAAAGGCAGGGCCCAGTTCTGTGATATGCGGCAGAACCCGTTGCGCAACCCATGCCGCATACATTTTAAGGAGAGTGCATCCATGGATCCGACTACGATCCGCATCATCGCAGGAGTTGTGTTTGTGGTGATCGTAATTATTATTGTGGTGCGCCGCAAGAAAATGGCCTCAAGGCGCAAGCCTGGTCCATGAGAGACCGGTAAGATCTCGATTCGGTTGTCGAACAGTAGCCTGAATTTCGTGAGACGCGTGACTGATCGGTGGAGATTTGCCCTCCCGACAGGTTACGAAGACG
>QHYF01000363.1 GCA_003224075.1 Acidobacteriota bacterium | reverse complement strand
TGTTTGCACATCGGGCGCGCATCGAAGGCACCGTCGAAGGAGATTTGTTTGTGTTTTCTTCGGACGTAGACGTGAATGGCCATGTGAACGGGGACGTCATTGCCTTCGCGCAATCGCTGCGAATCAACGGCCAAGTGGATGGCAATATCCGAACGTTTACGAACAACATTACCATCCGCGGAACGGTCGCGAAGAACGTTACGACTTTCAACGAAACGGTAACACTGGATTCGGGGGGCAAAATCGGGGGAAGCCTCACAGCGTTTACGAAGAGTTTGAGTCTGGACGGGCGGCTGGGCCGCGATCTCCTGGTGATGTCGCAGCACGCGGACATCTCCGGGACGATTCGCGGAAGCGTCAGGGCGAAGGGAGAAGAACTGACGATCGGTGACAGGGCTGAGATTCAAGGGCCCATTCGATTTGAGGGCGACAAACCAGCGGAAGTCTCGCCCCAGGCAAAACTGGCATCCCCAGTGGAGTTTCACAAACTGGAGCATAAGCCGCGTTATATGGAAGGCCACTATTATGTGTGGCGAGTGATTTGGACCGCGGCATTCATTTTGTTTGGGATGGTCCTGGTTTTATTGATGCCGAAGTTTGCGGAAGAGACAGTGCGCGCAGCGGAATTGTATGCGGCGCCGATCGGGCTTGGGGTTTTAGTTTTCTTTGGAGTGCCGATAGCGGCGGTCATCGCGTGCGTTACGGTGGTGGGTATACCGCTGGGGGTGCTCACGCTAGGGTTTTGGTGCTTGATGGTGTGCTGCGCGGAGCTAGTAGTGGGCACCGTGGTTGGGGGTTGGATTCTTGGTCCATCGAGGGATATGTGGGGCCTGATTGGAAGAATGACGATGGGGTTCGTGATTGTGCGAATCGTTTATACGTTCATCGGGCAGGTACACGTGCTTGGCTTGCTCGGCGCGCTGGGCATATGGATGTGGGGCATGGGCGCGATTTCATTGGTGATCTATCGGCGCCTGCAGCCGACAATTGCGCCGGGAGTGCCGTCTGCACCGTTCACGCCACCGCTGCCGCCGAATACGACCGTGGGCGGTCCGTTGCCGGCGTAAGAAGAAGTCATCCGTTTTAGGGTCTTGGTCGTCCGTTGACGGAGGATCGAGAGTTAGAGAAAACCATAGATTCGTCTTGAAAAAGGAGCGGGTCCCGATCGGATCGGGACCCGTTGGCTTTTGCGGAGGCGGAGAAAGAGCGTCAGTTCACGGTCAGCGAGAAGGTTGCTGAATGTGACAGCGTGCCGGAGGTTCCCTTCACGGTGATCGTGGCGGGGCCAGCGGGTGTGCCAGTGCTGCCCCGATTCGGCGGGCCGCTGCAGCCCGCGAGCACAAGTATGGTTATGAGAGCGAATCCCCAGGCGAGCTTCTTCGCGGTCCGCCGAGCCATGATGAAGGCTGCTGAAAAAGCCAGGGCGAGGCTCAGCAGGGACCAAATCCACAGCGGAGAATACGGTTGAAATGGGGCAAATGGCGGAGCCACACCGCGCCTGGTGGTTGTGATGGTTCCGCTTGAAGTAACTGTCGCGTTGGCTGCCGGCGTCACGCTGGCGGGGGAAAGCAAGCAAGTGGAAGCCAGGGGCGCGCCGGAACAGGTCAAGGAAACGGCGGAAGCAAAGCCGCTTTGGGAAGTCACCGTTGCGGTAAAGGTGACGGATCCGCCTGCGGTGACGACGCCGGACGTAGGAGACAAGGAGATTGTGAAATCCGGTGTTCCCGCGGCAGTGCCCGTGCCTGAGAGAGCCACGTTATGTGGGCTGCCGGAATCGCTGCTGGTGACGGTCAGTGTCGCCAATTCGGCAGCAGTGGTGGCGGGCTTGAAGGTAACGCTAATGGTGCAATTCGCGCCCGCCGCCAAAGTGGCGGTGGAAGCAGGGCAGGTGTTCGCCGAGACAGCGAAGTCCGGTGCATTCGTGCCGGTAATGGAAGTGCTGTTGATCGTCAAAGCCGAACTTGTGCCATTCGTGAGGGTAACCGTCTGCGCGGTGCTGGTGGTGTTGACGGTTTGGCTGCCGAAACTGAGCGACCCAGGGGCAAGGGAAACACTGCCGGCCGAGGAAGCCGGAGAGAACTTGGCGACAAAAGCGTTCTTCGCGCCTTTCAGGGTTTTCTGGAAGGCGCTCCCTGAAGTTACGAAAGGAGGAGCGTGAGAAGTCGTGATACCCGTGAGATAGATATTGGGCGGCGAAGCAGAATCGAGGGTAATTCCAGAACCGATATCAGCTGCGTCGCCCCCCCAAAACGTGGAGAACACCAGCGCGTTTCCCGTGGGATTGAGTACAGAGACGTAGGCATTCTCTGTGCCATTGATTACGGTTTGAGGCGCCCCCACGGTGACGGGGAAGTTCGAGGATGCAGTCAGGCCAGTCACATAGGCATTTTGCAGCGAGTCCAGCGCAATGGCTAATCCCTGCTCGAAGCCCGTGCCTCCCAAGTATGTCCCATAGACCTCAGAAGCGGTGCCCGTTTTTGTGGTGTCCAGGCGAGCGAGAAATGCTGTGACCGGGAATCCGCTCTTATTGGTGATTTGAAACGCGCCGGAAGTCACGGGGAAGTCCGTGGATCCGGTCGTTCCGACAACATAAACATTAAAATTGGGGTCCACGGCGATGCCGTGTCCCTCGTCCGGGGAACCATTTTTTGTGCCGGTACCGCTGCCGCCCAAATACGTCGAATAGAGAAGCGAGGCGGACACGGTCGTATCACACGGTCGTATCAAGCCGCGCGACAAAGGCATTGGTGCTCCCTTTCAGGGCGGTCTGGAAGGTGTTGACGCCCGAGGGGATGGGAAAGTCCGTGGCGGATGTAAACCCTGTGACGTAGACCTTGGCGCTGGAGTCCACGGCGATGGCAGTGCCAGACGTTGCACCTCCGCCTCCGAGATAGGTTGAGTACACAAGCGAACCCGTACCTGTCTTGGTGGCGTCAATCTTCGAAATAAACGCGGTGCCGCCGACACCCGAATTGTTGGTGGTCTGAAACGCGCTTGCGGGGACGATGGGGAAGTTAATGGAAGTTGTGTTCCCCGTGATATAGGCGATTCCGCTGGCATCGAGAGCGATGCCCTGGCCAGCATCGCTGCCGCTTCCGCCGAAGTACGACGAGTAGACAAGCGCTGAGCCTGTGGGGTTGAGTTCGGTTAAGAAAGCCGTTCCGCTGGTATTGGGCAGCGTTGACTGAAAAGCCGTCCCCGGCGTAACAGGAAAATCGGAGGCTGCGGTCGTTCCGGTGATAAATGCGTTCCCGCTTGCATCAACAGCGATTCCCGCGCCATTTTCACTAGGACCGGATGCCGTCCCGCCGAGAAACGTCGAATAGACGAGAGCGCTACCGGTGAGATTCAATTTTGTTACAAAGACTTCCTGGGCGAAACTCGCGGTATTTCCGAGGAAAGTCTGCTGGAGAACTCCCGAGGTCGTTGGAAAGTCGGTGGAAGTCGTGCTGCCGGTGACGTAAGCGTTTCCTGCTGAGTCCACCGCGATGGCTGAGGCCTTGTCGGTTTTTGTTCCGCCCAGATAGGTTGAGTAAATCATGACGGGATCAATAATGAGGGGCTGCCGGGAATCGTAGTTGCCGACGCGGATGCCGACCAAATGGGGGCCGCGCTGGATATAGCTCGTGGGGATTTCCTGACGCCTACCCGCGATCTGCTGATAAGCACGCGGCTTGCGCAGGAGCACGTTGCCTGAAGCAGTCGCCAGAACCAGGTCGCCTTGGGAATCGAGTTTGAGGCTCCGGGCCCCGTCGACGCGCAGCCCGATCTGTCCGGGATTCGCTCCTGGAGCGAGAACGTAATCCGATTCGAGCTGTCCTTGATTGCCGTAATAGACCAGGTCCACGCCGGGATAGACGCCGCGGTACTTCACGCGCGCGTAGTGGGGGACGTTGTGATGCCAGCGGGCGGGATTGTTGCCGATGAAGTAGTTGCTCCGGCCGGGTTGAAGATCAACTCCTTCGACTTCCGCGCGGGGATTGGACCCCACAAGCGCGAGGCGCACGACCGCGTCCGTGCCTTTTGGCGGCGCGACACCCGTTAACGAACGCAAGGCGCGATCGCGCGCGGTTGCCGGAACTTTGGATGGCGCGGCCAGGCGCAAAGTGGTGGTTTGATCGTTTGTCAGAAAAACCGTGTAGCCATTTCCGCGCATCAAAAATTTCACCCGCGCATCAGTTTGGCCTTGATTTTCTTCAAAGCTGAGCGGCAGTTTGCCATAGGAGGAAAGAATTCGGGTTTGGGATGGCGAGGTGTCCCGCGGTTGAGCAGCAGAAGATATGGAGCGAGATACCGACCTGGAACGAACAAGCCGGCTTAACGGAACAGAAAGCGCCAAACCGGCGAGGCAAAGCAAACAGAGGATAGACAACTGCTTCCGTATCATCAGATACCCCCACTTTGAAAACGCGGAATTTATTTGAACCCCGAGACCACCCGCCCAGAATCCTAGAATTCGAATCTACATCTCAATCGTTCTTTGTGGTGGTCAAAAGGAGCGAGGATTGCTCAACGTCTAAATGCTTGATACAGCACGCGGGTTGTGTGAATGCCTTGATGATTCGGGCCGCGGAAGGTGACCAGACGGATGTGCTATTGTTATCAATCTGCTGGATTGCTCGAGCGAGAGCGGAGGAAAGTACCCTGGTGAAGCGCGCGTCTAATTCGGCAACCGATTCGATCGAGAACAAAAAGAGAAACTCGGCGACGGCGCTGAAACGCGAGTATACCAGCGGGATAGCGCGGCCACTCCGGCGAGGCCTTCGATGCGGGAGGTGTTTGGGCCCGGAGGATTCCTCGAAAAATGCCTGGTGGGCGGGTTTGACCGCTTGACGGTCAACTCCGACTACGAATACCGGCCCGGGCAATTGGAAATGGCGGAGATGGTGCACGATGCGTTCGAAAAGCGCCACCATGCCATCGTCGAGGCGGGCACAGGCACGGGCAAGACGCTGGCGTATCTGATTCCCGCGATCTGCAGCGGAAGGCGCGTGGTGATTTCCACGGCCACGAAGTCACTGCAGGAGCAGCTCTACCAGAAGGATATTCCGTTTCTGCAAAAGCATTTCGCGCCGAACCTGAAAGTGGCAGTGATGAAAGGGCGCTCGAATTTTCTGTGCATTTCGAAGCTGCATCACATGCAAGATCAGGCGCTGCTGAAGGGCATGGAGGAGCTGGATGCGTTCCGGCAGATCAAGGATTGGGCGAAAGTAACGGAAACGGGCGACCGCGCGGAACTGACGTTCCTGCCGGATGATTCGGAGCTTTGGGGGCGGCTGGACGCGAGAAGGGATACGTGCACGGGCAAGAAGTGCCCGTCGTTTAATCCATGCTTTCTGACGGGCATGCACCAGCGGGCCAAAGAGGCCGACCTGATCATCGTGAATCACCATTTGTTTTTCGCGGACCTGGCGCTGAAGCAGGACGATTTCGGGAGCATCCTGCCGGAATATTCGGCGGTGGTTTTTGATGAAGCGCACGAGATGGAAGACGTTGCCAGCGACTATTTCGGACGGCAGATTTCGAATTTCCGGTTCGAGGAACTGGCGCGGGACGCCGACCAGACGCTACGGTTGCTGCATCTTGGATCGCCGTCGCTGCTGAGAAAAACGCAGCGAATCCGCGAACGCAGCCGGGGCTTTTTCGAATTGTTCCCGGCGCGGGAAGGGCGGTTCTCATTTGGACGAAACGAGCGCGCGGCGTTTCTCGAACAGAACCGCGAGGCTTACGATTCGCTGGCAACTTCGCTGAAAAGCCTGGAGACGGAATTTGCGGCGCTCACGGCAAAGCCGGAAGAATTGACGCGCATCGCGCGGCGGAGCTTCGAGCTGCGGCAGGAGCTGTCCTTCTTGTTCGAATCGAACGAGCGGAATTTCGTCTACTGGTACGAGCGGCGGAACAAGGGAGTTTTCCTGACGGCGACACCGATCGATGTTAGCCAGATCCTGCGGGAACGGTTGTTCGAGAAATTCGACACGGTGGTCCTGACGTCGGCCACGCTTACGGTCGGCGGACGCTTCGATTACATTCGCCAGCGTTTGGGCATCGACCATGCGAAGGATCGCACACTGCCGCCGGAGTTTGATTACGCGAGTCAGGCGCTGCTCTACCTGCCGCGCAAGATGCCGGATGTGCGCGATGCCGGGTTTTCGGCCAAGGCGGCCGATGAAATTGTGCAACTGCTGGAGCTGAGTCAAGGCCGGGCGTTTTGCCTCTTTACCAGCTATACGCAGATGAACGATCTGTTCGAACGGGTGCGCTCGCGCGTGTCGTTTCCGTTGCTGCTGCAGGGCACCGCGCCGCGGTCTGCGCTATTGGAGCGCTTCAAGAACACGGAGGCGGCGGTGCTGTTTGCGACCGCGAGCTTCTGGCAGGGGGTGGATGTGCCGGGCGAGCAGCTATCCTGC
>QHYF01000366.1 GCA_003224075.1 Acidobacteriota bacterium | reverse complement strand
GAACATCTCGATCATTTTGATGAGGTTCTTGCGCGCGAAGACGGAATCGTCCACCACGAGGTAGCGAACCGGCCGATTGTCTTTTCGAAGCAGAGCGGCGAACTGTTTCATGGCCTTCTCCTTATCCCAGCGCGCGCCTTCACGCCCGATGGGAAGAAACGGGTGTCCTATTGTCTTTGTCTTTCTTGTCAAATTTCTCCGCGGGATTTTGTTCCGCCCCATACTGACTCACTAGGAATGTCCCGAGCCCATCGAGCGGAATAATCTTGTTCGCATACCCTTTAAGGATGGCCGCGCGCGGCATCCCGCTGACCACGCAGGTGTCCTCACTCTGTGCGATGGTCATGCCGCCCGCGGACTTGATTGCACCGAGACCCTCTGCGCCATCGTCACCCATGCCGGTCATCAACACGCCAACGGCAGTGAGTCCAAACTCCTGAGCCACGGAATGAAAAAGAACATCGGCCGATGGACGATGTCCATTCACGGGCGGCCCATCGGATAAGACGACCATGTCGCCGCGGGGCATCCGGCGCACCATCACGTGGCGATTTCCCGGACAGATCAAAACGCGGCCCGCGAGCAGAAGATCGCCGGACCGCGCTTCATGAACTTGCAGAGCGCAGCACTCGTCGAGGCGCTTCGCGAACATTTCCGTAAACCCCTCCGGCATGTGCTGCACAACGACGAGAGTGGATTGAAAATCCGCGGGAATTTGCGACAAGAGAAATTGCAGCGCGTTGGGGCCGCCGGTGGAAATGCCGATGGCAATCACGCGGCGCGGAGGCAACGCGGCGCGATGCGCTTTTTTCGGTGTCACCGGCTCCTCGCGAACGACGGCGGGAGGGAGTTTGCGGCCGGCAGCGCGTTTTGCGACCTTGATTTTGGCGATCAACTCGTCGGCGATTTGTTCGAGGCGCCCCGCGGCGGCATCTTTGGGCTTGGGAAGAAAATCGACGGCGCCCAAAGCGAGGGCCTGGAACGTGGAGTAACCGCCTTGTTTCGAATGCGTGCTGAAAAGAACGACCGGCAAGGGCGCGCGGCGCATGATGAGGCGAAGCGCCTCGATTCCGTCCATGCGCGGCATTTCGAGATCGAGTGTTACGACGTCGGGCCGCAGCTCTTCAATTTTTTTCAACGCGAATGCGCCGTCCATGGCCGTTCCGACGACTTCAATGGAAGAATCGCGGGCGAGGATCGCCGGGATCAGCTTGCGCATCAGCGCGGAATCATCAACGACGAGAACGCGGATGCGCTCGCTCATGCGATCGCTCCAAGCGGTGTTGCGCGAGAGAGACGCGAAAGGACCGCGGGGACATTCAAAATGAGGACGACAGTGCCATCGCCGAGGATGGAAGCGCCGCTAACCAGGTCGCTTGAAACAATTTCGCCCGGCAGCGCCTTGATCACCAGTTCTTCCTCGCCGACAAGGCTGTCCACGAGGAGACCAAAACGCTTCTCTGCCGCGCCGATGACAATCACAAAATTCTTTTTCCTGGCGGGCTGAGTGTCGATGCTGCGGAGCCGGCTGAGCTGATTCAAGCGGACGAGGGTGAGGATCTGGTCGCGGAGACGGAGCACTTCGCGCTGGTCCACACGGTGGATGTCGTGGTCCATAATGCGCGTGATTTCGACAACAGAAGAAAGGGGAACAGCGAACAAACGGCCGCCGACACGGAAGAGCAAAGTTTGAATGCTGGCAAGCGTGAGCGGGACGCGAAGCTGAAAAGTGGAGCCGCGACCCTTCTTGGAAGAAACGTGAACCGTGCCCTTGAGGCGATCGAGAACCGTTCGAACAACATCCATGCCGATGCCACGGCCGGAGACTTCGGTGACTTCGGAGGCGGTGCTGAGGCCCGATTCGAAAATGAGATCCAGAGTTTCCTGTTCGGTCAAGCGCTGCGCCTCTTCGAGTTTCAGAATGCCCTTTTGGACAGCACGAGCGCGCAGGAGAGAAAGATCCATGCCGCGGCCATCGTCGCGAACTTCGATGACTACCTGGGCGCCCTGATGAAAAGCATTGAGATAGACAGTGCCGCGGGCGGGTTTGCCAGCAGTTAAGCGCTCGTCAGCGGGTTCGATGCCGTGGTCGACGGCGTTTCGAACGAGATGCATGAGGGGCTCGGCAAGAGAGTCAAGGATGCCCTTGTCGAGATCGGTGTTCTGCCCGGAGATTTCCAGCGCGACATCCTTGCCGCACTGCTTGGCGACATCGCGAAGGAGGCGCGGGAAACGGCGGAAGAGCTGCTCGACGGGCACCATTCGAATCTTGAGCACGCACTTGTGAAGCTCATCAAGAATGCGCGCCTGAAAGGCAACGGCATCGGCGAGTTTCGTGCGCACAGGATCACGAGCATGCCGCTGGTCGAATTCGGAGAGCGTGCGATTGAGCATGGACTTCCCGATGATCAATTCGCCGACGAGATTCATGACCGCATCGATGCGGGCGGCATCCACTCGAAGGGTGCTCTCGGCTACCGCGTTGGCGGCAGAACTGGAATTGGCGGGCGCCGCTGGTCCGCTGTTCTCGCTGTTTTCGGAAGCCCCGTCAACGGCCTTGGCGGCCTGCGCCTCCAGCAAATCACCGAGCAATTGGTGTTCGGGAGTTTCCGGGGTGGCGGCACGCTCCAGACGCACAGTGGAAACGATAGAAGGGATGTTGCAGCGTTGCGCGATTCTCGCTTGGGGCTGAGAGCTGGCCAAGGCGGCTTCCACAATCTCGACGGAGGCGGCGCCAACATTGTCCTCGGGGCGGAGAGCGATGACGGTGCCGCAACCGTGAAGAACGTTGCGAATGAGCTGGAAGGCCGCGGCGCGCATCAAGCTGTTTGGATCAATGCGCAAGGCGATGTTGTAAACGGTCTCGCCGCGGTGCACGGCTTCGGAAATCATAAGCTGTTCGTATTCCGTCCAAGCGAATTGGGCGGGCAATGGCGAGGCCGGAGGCACGGGCTGCAGTGGAGCTGCGGGCTCCTGCAGTAACTTTCGAATCTTTACGCGGAGCGCGTCGACCGCGGGGGGTTGCGCTTTCCGCTGATAAGCTCCCAGCATGAGCCCAAAACTATCGGCGGCGAAGAGCACGACTTCAGCAAAAGCGGCGGCACGAGTCTGCGCAATC
This sequence comes from Acidobacteriota bacterium, assembly GCA_003224075.1. GTDB lineage: Bacteria > Acidobacteriota > Terriglobia > Acidiferrales > UBA7541 > Acidiferrum. The sequence continues at coordinate 68 of QHYF01000366.1, read as the reverse complement.
TGCAGTGTGAGCACGTCCTCGAGTTCGTGGGCGAGCTCACTTAGTTTGTGAAATCCACAGGCGGCGGA
>QHYF01000360.1 GCA_003224075.1 Acidobacteriota bacterium | reverse complement strand
GCTTGTCAGGACAAGACTTACGCCTTTGACCGTGCCCGCAGTTTTGCGGTGTACGAAGGGGCTTTGGTGCAAGCGATTCTGCTCTTGAAATTCGAGCAGATAGAGCCACTAGGCAGATGGTTTGCCGAGTGTCTGGCAGAACTCGTGAAAGGCCAAGTGGATGGGTTGGAGGCGGACGTGGTGGTACCGGTGCCTTTGCATCGCCAGCGTGAGCGAGAGCGGGGATACAATCAAGCTGCTTTGATCTCCAAGCCCTTGGCAAAGCGGCTACGCCTGCCGCATAAAGCCGTACTGTTGATGCGCACGCGTGCCCGGCCCGACAAGCGAATCTTGAGCCTGGAAGAACGATGGGAGTCGGTCCGTGGCGCTTTTGCCACACGTCCCGGCAGCCAGGTTGACAATTTGCGCGTCTTACTGGTAGATGATGTATTCACCACTGGAGCGACTCTCGACGCTTGTGCGCGGGCGCTGCGCGAGGCCGGAGCCAAATCCGTGTTCGGGTTGACAATAGCCCGGGCCGTCAGAAATCCGTTACCCGACTCCAGCGCATGGTAGAATAACTCAAGGAACGCGCATGGGTGCAAACCGGCACATGTCGGTCGACTCCCGGGGGCGCTATACCCCCGAAGCGGCGGGCGCGGCTGCGCCTGGCACCGAGGGTCCCGCAGGCAGTAGATCCTACAACCCGATTTCGGCCCGCCGTGCGTCGCTGATGCAGGAGCCGGTCCTGGTGCTCAATGCCACCTACGAACCGATCAACGTGACAGCCGTGCGGCGCGCCATGGTGCTCATGCTGAAGGGCGTGGCACAGGCGGAAGAGTTACATAGCACGGAAGTGCATTCGGCGGCACACGCGCACAGAGTGCCCTCCGTAATCCGCCTGCTGGCGTACCGGCATATACCTCAGCAAAGCCGGGCGCTCTCTCGGAAAAACATATTGCTGCGGGACCGGAATACCTGCCAATTCTGCGGACGGATCTTCCCGAGTTCGGAATTGACGCTGGACCATGTTGTGCCGCGGTCGCGGGGCGGGCGGTCTTCCTGGGAAAACCTAGTGGCCTGCTGCTACCAGTGCAATAACAGCAAGGGCGACCGGACTCCCGAGGAAGCCGGGCTCAAGCTGGCTCGGAGACCCCGGCCGTTTACATTGCATACCTCAAGGCAGCTCATGCGGCTGATCGGGCACCGCGACGAACGCTGGCGTAAGTATTTGTTTTACTAGATGTTGCGCTGCTAAATCGATTTTTAGAGGAAAATTCAGATGGCTAGGAAACCTTTTTCGCTGGCGCCCATCTAATCATACAAACCACTTCGAGGACACACCCCGGGAAGCGGTTAGGGTTTTTACCCTAGCCGCTTCTCTCCTTTTGGGGCTCTTTTTTTATGGCATCCATTCAGCTGCGCGATTTGTCACGGGATTCCGGGAAACTTTGCAGCGCCGTTTGTTCGTCGGGAAATTCCGGCAAGACCTGGTAAAGCTTCGTAATTTTTAGAATTTCCTCAATCTTCGAGGACAAGCCGACCACTTTCATCTCTCCGCCCTGTTTCACAACCGAGACGTAGGTCCTTGCAAGCTCTCCAATGCCGGAGCTGTCGAGATATTGGAGACCGCTCAAGCCCAGAACAATCTTCTTGCGCCCTTGCTTCAAGAGCCGGGAAATGCAATCGCGCAAGGCTCCGCTCTCGAAGGTAGTGAGGCGCCCCGTGACGTCCAGGAGCGACACTTCGCCTGCCTGACGAATCGTGACTGAAAAGCTGGTGCTCGTCACTGGTTGCACCCCATCCGCTGGCAAGGCAATTCTACCTGTGGCATAGCTAACAGCGCAGGAGAATTCGTGCGGCACGAAGTGCGCTTGTGGAAAAGCGCGGCTTCACCGAGCGCCAATAATATGAGTGCCGATAAATGGTTATTGGCGCATTACCACGCGGAGTCCGCGGCGCCAGCTTTCAGCCAGGCCCACGCGAACAACCGTGAGTTCCGGCGAGAGATAACTCAAGAGATCGTCCGTCGATGGATGGAAGCGCAGCGAGGGCGCAACGAGATAGACGAGTGGCGCTGCTTGTTGCAATTCAATTCACGGAAAATAGTCGTAGCGAGCGATGTTTCCGCTCTGTAATTGCTGGTGAACGCGCAACCAATAATCCGCAGCCTGCAAGGGCAGATGGATGTGCTCATTCGCTTTCAATTCGATGATCGCGAGCCGCCCGGAACGAGTGACGGTAAGCAGATCGAGAATGCCATGTTCACCCCCGGAGTTTGCAAAAACTTGGGCATAAACGAACTGCTCATCGAGGATGGCGTCGACGCGCGTGACGTTCTCACGAACAAGGCATTCCAGCCAGCGTTCTGGTTGAGCACGGTAAAGCACGTGCCGTGTGTCGCTGGCCAGCGGGTGGCGATGATTCTCCAGATCTTTCAAGAGTCGCTTGAGGGCGGGGTGCGAAGCTGACGTAAGTTCTTTGCTCGCATCGTTGATTCCGAAAAAGACGCGTCCTGCGTCCCAGCGAGCGAAGGGGAGGCCGCGAAAGCGCAGCCACACTTCGCGGGATTGGGTCGCGGCATGCAAAGTTATCGCCCGGGGA
>QHYF01000362.1 GCA_003224075.1 Acidobacteriota bacterium | reverse complement strand
ATGGTCTTCAAATTCTCAGAGCAAAGATCCGGCGAAAGATCCAGACCGAGTTGTGTCAGTTTGACGGAAATCTCCGCTTGCAGATTTTTTTGCCGAATGCGATCCAGAACCTCCAGATAATGTTCCGTTACCTGCTGCGCTTCCGGGCGGTCTTTGATGTTTTCGCCCAGATGCGTGAATACCGTTCCGATCCTCTTGTTTCGCAGAGCATCTGCTGCGCCAAGCGCGTCCTCGAGGGTCTCCCCGGGCATAAAGCGGGATACCGTGCTGCGCACAAAAGAATAATGCGTGGCGCGATCGCGCAGCCACTGATTTTGCGATGCCGCCAGCAGCACCGATCGCAGGATCGTCATGATCGTTGGACCTCATGGCCTTGGAGATACAAGCGCGTGCAGCTTTTCTCCGTTACTGATTCCAAACCGCATTCTCAGGAAACCGCCAGCGCCCGAAGAAGCAGACCCGCCAGCACCCCACCGATAAGGGGACCGGCCACCGGGATCGGCGCATAACCCCAGTCGGAGCCGCCTTTCCCGGCAATCGGAAGAATCGAATGCGCGACACGCGGTCCGAGGTCGCGTGCGGGGTTGATGGCGTATCCCGTGGGGCCGCCGAGAGACAGGCCAATGCCCCACACAAGGCTCCCCACAAGGTATGGCCCAAGGCCAGCGGCAGGGCCCGTCGCGGCTACGCGCTTCGAAAAAATCGCGCCAACAACAAAGACCAGGACAAAAGTAGCGATGATTTCGCTCAACAGATTTGAGATTGAAGCGCGAATTGCAGGCGCAGTACAAAAGCAGGCAAGCTTCCGCGATTCGTCCGGCGTTTCCTTCCAGTGCGGAAAATACTGAAGCCATACGAGCGCCGCGCCGGCGATCGCCCCAAGCATCTGGGCTACAAGATAGGGACCAAACTTCGTAAAATCGCCGTCACGAACCGCGAAGCCGATTGTCACTGCAGGATTCAGGTGCGCATCGCTGCTCCCGCACGCAATGGCCGTGAAAACTCCGGCCATCACCGCCAACGCCCACCCCGCAGTGATCACTATCCAGCCGCCGCCTTCGGCTTTCGAACGCTTCAGCAACACCGCGGCGACAACTCCATCGCCCAGCAGGATGAGAACCAGGGTGCCGAGGAATTCGCCGAGCAGAGATGAAGTCATGAGTCAGAGCCTCCGTTAGGATTCAATCCATTCGAACGACCGCGTAACCGCTTTCTTCCAGTGCCGGTAGAGCTGCTCGCGCTCCGTTTCGGCGAGACGCGGCTTCCATGTTCGATCCGCGGCCCAGTTGGCGCGCAATTCCTCCAACCCTGAAAAGAAACCTACGGCGAGCCCCGCGGCATAGGCTACGCCAAGCGCCGTCGTTTCTTGAATCACTGGGCGCACGACCTCGCGGTTTAAAATGTCTGCTTGGAACTGCATCAGCAGCTCGTTGTTCACCATGCCGCCATCCACGCGCAGGCTTTTCAGTCCGATTTGCGAATCTTTTTCCATCGCCTCGACCACTTCGCGCGTCTGAAACGCCGTGGCTTCCAAAACGGCACGCGCGAGATGTCCCTTATTCGCGTAGCGCGTCAAACCGGCGATGATTCCACGCGCGTTTTCTTTCCAATACGGCGCATACAGACCGGAAAAGGCGGGAACGAAGTAAACTCCGCCATTGTCCTCGACCGTCCGCGCCAGCGGTTCCACATCCGAACTCTTTTCGATGATCCCAAGATTATCGCGAAGCCATTGCACCAGCGCTCCGGCAATGGCGACTCCTCCCTCCAGAGCGTAATGCGCGGGTCCCCCGCCAAACTTATAGGCAACCGTCGTGAGCAGGCCGAAATTCGAGGGCACGAGCCGCTCGCCGGTGTTCATCAGCAGAAAACAGCCCGTTCCATACGTGTTCTTAATCTCGCCCGGGTGGAAGCACGCCTGCCCGACAAGCGCCGCCTGTTGATCGCCGAGAATTCCGGCGAACCGAACCCCTGGGATTGTTTTGAGCGATGCTTCACCGTAGATTTCGCTGCTCGAACGCACCTGTGGAAGCACCGCGCGTGGAATGTCAAACGTGGCGAGCAACCCCGCGTCCCAATCCAGTGTTTTTAGATCTAGCAGTTGCGTGCGGCTGGCGTTGGTCACGTCGGTTATGTGCACGCCGCTTTCCGGTCCTCCGGTGAGGTTCCAAAGGAGGAATGTGTCGATATTTCCGAAAAGCAGTTCACCCGCAGCAGCTTTCTCGCGCGCCCCAGGAACATTCTGCAATAGCCAGCGCAGCTTCAGACCGCTGAAGTACGTGCTGAGCGGCAATCCGGTTTGCGCACGGAAGCGGTCCTGCCCGCCTTCCTTCGCGAAGCGCCCGACTTCTTCCGCAACCCGCGTGTCCTGCCACACGATCGCATTCGCAACGGGCTTGCCGGTCTTACGCTCCCAGAGCACGGTGGTCTCCCGCTGATTGGTGATGCCGATCGCGGCGAGATCGGACGCGCGCAATCCGCGCTGGCCGAGCGCATCCGCAATCACTTCTTCCGTGCGGCGGAGGATTTCAAGCGGGTCATGCTCGACCCAGCCGGGCTTTGAAAAAATCTGCTCGTGTTCTTTCTGGGCAACGGCCACGACTCGCGCGGACTGATCAAACACCATGAACCGCGTGCTCGTGGTGCCCTGATCGATCGCTCCAATGTAGTTTTTCACCGCCGAGGGCCTCATTTTCCGCGCCGCAGCATACTACGCAAATGCCACCGATGATTCCAGACAAATGCCTTGCCCCGGCCCTTCAGCGTGGGGCCGCCAGCCAAATACGAGACGGATGGGTGGAGAGTGTGGAGCTTTCCGGCATGAATCCGCATCTAATCAACCGGGAGTATTATAGGGAGTTACTTCAATGATGAAGAAAACAAAGTTAAGTCGTATTGCGCTGATGTTGGGGCTACTCGCTTTCGTCGTGGGGGTTTCTGCAACGAATGCTTTCGCAGCCGGGCCGGGAACAGTCACCATGACCGTTACCAAAGAAGATGTGCAGTTTTTTCTGAACAAAGAACGGACCCAGGTTGCCAACTGGCGTCGCGGCGAAAAGCTGTATCTCGCCGTGCTGATCGATGATTCACTGGATGTCACTGTCGCCAACCAATGGAATGAACTGAAGGAATTCTTCAACGCGCAGCCGCAGACCACCTACATTTCCGTGGCTTACGCCCGCAACGGCGCGGCCATGCTCGCGCAGGATTTCACCAACAATCATGAACTCGCGGCGAAGGCCTTGCGCTTGCCGCTCGGCACCGGAGCCTTCTCAAGCCCTTATCTCGCGCTTCTGGACCTGATGAAGCGGTGGCCTTCTTCGGCGGATCGGCGCTCCATT
>QHYF01000361.1 GCA_003224075.1 Acidobacteriota bacterium | reverse complement strand
CGCAACAAGGTCGACGCTGAAGGTCCCGACGTGCCGTTTTTGAAGCTCAACATGGAGCGCGCCGAACAGATGTACAAAGACGGAGTGATGTCCAAGAGCCTCGTTGAAGACGCGGAAAAAAATTACCAGCTCGCGCTCAACAAGCAGGTCAGCGCGCAACGCAACCTCGCCGTCTCCAAGGCGGAAATCGCCAAGTCCGAGGCCCAGGTCGCGCAAGCCAGGGCTTCGCTTGAAAACGCACAGGAAGACCTTCGCAATTCCACGATCGTCAGTCCGATTGAGGGCCTCGTCCTCTCGCGCGACGTGAACGTCGGCGACGCCGTAAGCTCAATTCTGGTCCTCGGTTCGCAAGCTACCTTGATCATGACGCTCGGCGACGTCAGCGAGGTTTATGTGCAGGGCAAAGTGGATGAAGCCGACATCGGCAAAGTTTACTTGAATCAGCCTGCGCGCATCGTCGTGGAATCGTTCAAGGACAAGAAATTCACCGGCAAGGTCACCAAGATTTCTCCTTTGGGCAAGGAGAAGGACAACGTCACGACCTTTGAAGTGCGCGTCTCAATCTCCAATCCCGGAGGCGAACTAAAAGCCAACATGAGCGCGAATGCCGAAATCCTTCTCGAGGAGAAGAAAAACGTCCTGATGATTCCGGAAGCCGCGCTGATTTACGACAAAGAACGCAAAGCCTCCGCCGAGATTCCCGACGCCAAGGCCGATAACGGAAAGAAAAAACTCAGCGTGAAGCTCGGGATTTCAAATGGTGTGAAGACGGAAATCCTCGAAGGTCTCAACGAAAAACAGCAAGTCATTCTGCAATAGCCGGCCCAAGGGCAAACCGCCATGTCATTCCGGGACCTACTGCGAGACACTCTCGCGACGCTGTGGGGCCATAAGCGCCGAACGATGCTGACGATGTTCGGCATCGCCTGGGGCATCATCTCCATTACCGTGATGGTCGGCGCGGGCGAGGGCCTCGGCGCGGGCATCCAGAAAAACCAGCAAACTTTTGGCAAAGACGTGATGATCGTTTTCGCCGGACGCACCAGCATGCAGGCGGGTGGGACGCGTTCCGGCCGCCTCATCCGCTGGAAGGAAGAAGACTACATCCAGGTCGCAAAAGAAGCGCCCGCCTGCAAACATGTAATGCCGGAACTCGGCAACAACGTTCAGGTTCACAGCCTGTTTAACAGCGGCGACCTCCAGGCCGTCGGAGCGCTGCCTCCTTTTACCGAAATCCGCAGCATCACCGTCGCCCAGGGACGCTTTTACAATGAAGAAGACAACGCCGAAGCGCGCAACGTCGCCTTTCTTGGCAGCGATGCGAAAAAGCAGCTTTTTGCCGACCGCGATGCCGTCGGCCAGACGATCTGGATGAATGGGATTCCATACACCGTTATTGGCGTCATGAAGCACAAGGAACAGAATTCCAGCTATGACGGCGCGGACGTGCGGAAAATCTTTATCCCCTTCAACGCCATGCGCCGCGATTTCCCGAATAAGCCCCCGGCTGTCGAACACAGCGTGAATCGTTTGCTCGTCGCCCCCTGGTCGCTTGGGACCCACCCTGACTGCGTCAAGCAGATTCGCCGCACGCTCGGCCGTCTTCACAATTTCGATCCGCGCGACAAAGAAGCCGCCGGCATCTGGGACACCGTTAAAAACGCCCAGGCCAACCGCATGATCATCGTGGGCATGGAAGTTTTCATGGGCGCGGTCGGCGTGGCTACGCTCTTCCTCGGCGGCCTCGGTGTGATGAACGTGATGCTCGTCTCCGTGCGCGAACGGACCCGCGAGATTGGCGTGCGTAAAGCTCTTGGCGCTACGCGCGAGTCCATCCTGCGGCAATTCTTCCTGGAGACGATCATTGTCGTGGCCTTGAGCGGCGGCACCGGGCTTCTTCTCTCTTACGGTTTTTGCGCTTTGGTGAATCTGCTGCCCATGCCGCCTTTTTTCGAAGGGCTGCTGGCCAGTTGGAAACTTGGCGCACTATCCGTTTCCCTGCTCGGGTTGATTGCGGTGCTCTCCGCGCTCTATCCGGCGAATCGCGCGGCCTCCGTCGATCCCATCGAAGCGTTGCGCTTCGAGGCGGGAGGCTAGATGCTGTTCGAGATTTTTCGCGAAGCTTGGGCGGCGCTCGGCCGCAATCCGGTGCGCAGCCTCCTCACGATGACGGGAATCGCCTGGGGAATCGTGGCCGTGACGCTGCTGCTCAGCTACGGCTCCGGTTTTCGCGGTGTGCTGATGTACACCTTTGAGGTTTTTGGCAAGGGCGCCGTGGTTTGCTGGCCGGGAAGGACGAGTGAGCAGGCCGGGGGTGAGCGTGCCGGAAAGGCCGTCCGGTTTGAGCAAGAAGACGCTGAGTGGGTGAAGGCGCAGTCCCCGCTGATCAAGCGCGTGACGCGCGAAACCGTGCGGTTTCGCGGCATCACTCACGACGAGCGCCTTTCGGACACCGCCATCCGGGGCGTCTACCCCGAGTACGGCGACATGCGCAATGAAATCCCAATGGAAGGCCGCTGGATCACACCGGAAGACATTGCCGAACGTCGCCGCGTAGCCTTTCTTGGCGCCATTCTGCGCAGAAAACTTTTCAGCGGCACGCCCGCCGTTGGCGAAACGGTGCGCATTGACGGCGTGAAATTTACCGTGGTCGGCTCGATGGATACCAAGTTTTCCGACAGCAACTATTTCACGAGCGATGATGAGTCCGCATTTATTCCATACACCGCAGCAGGCGACCTTTGGGACGCGCGCTACGCCAGCGTCATGGAGCCTGCCGCCATGCAGCAGTTCCGCGCCGCCGTTGCCGGCCGCCAGCGATTTTCGCCCAATGACAAGCGGGCCATCACCATGTTCGGCAGGGAAGAGTTCAAGCCCATCTACGAAGGAATTACTTTGGGCATCGAAGCGCTGCTCTTTTTCGTTGGCGCGCTCACCCTGGGCATCGGCGGCGTCGGCGTGATGAACATCATGCTCGTTTCCGTGGAGGAACGCGTCCGCGAAATCGGGTTGCGGCGCGCGCTGGGCGCGAAAAAATCCCACATCCGCTGGCAATTCCTGATGGAAGCCCTGGTGATGACGCTTGCAGCCGGTGTGATCGGGATGCTTCTCTCCGCGGCCATCACCTCAGCGGTTGGCACTTTGCCGTTCCTCGGCCCGGCTTACGAGGATGATTCC
>QHYF01000102.1 GCA_003224075.1 Acidobacteriota bacterium | reverse complement strand
CCAGTGGGTTGCGGCGAGGGCCGGTCCAAAAAAACGCGCGGGGTTCAACGCCCCGCCCGTGAGCGGACCCGCGACAAGTATGCCCAGCGTAATTGTGAGGCCGATACCAAAGCCCGAGATCGAGCGAAACGCGCCCTTCTCATCCACCGCCGTGGCAAATACCACCAGCACCAGGAAGAAAGTCGTTACGGCTTCGAGGGCCATGCCAGCCCAGAGCGGAAAATCACTGGCCAGCTCCGGCGTGCCCAGCGCGACGGCGCGCCAGGTGTCTTCGGGAATGATGGCCTTCAGGAGGAATGCCGCGGCAATCGCTCCCACCAACTGCGCCGCCCAATACAGGATGGTGTCAACGGTATTCAAGCGCTTTGTCACCCAGAAGCCGATCGTCACCGCGGGATTGAAGTGCCCTCCGGAAATGTGGCCCATGGCAGAAACCATGATGCCGATGGCCAGGCCGTGCGCCAAAGCGATTCCCAGAAGTCCGAACCCTCCCGCGCCGTGCAAATATTGATCCGCGCAGATGGAGCCCGCACCAAAAAAAATCAGCGCAAACGTCCCGAGAAACTCCGCGATGAGCTTTTGCGATGTGTTGTACATCGAAGATCCTCCCCGGCCAGAATGACAATCGCGTCGGCGGTTGAACTGCGCGGATTCTACTGAATCCCACTGGCACAGTCAAAAGCGGGGAAGAATTTTCGGCAGGGACGCAACGCGGCGCTCATCGCGGTTCCAGGATGGGCTTGCAAACTGCAGAGGTCGGCATCGTTTGGCCTAGCCCACGGCTAGCCGAAGCCGGCCACGAGGTGCAGATTTTCCTCCTTGGCGAAGCCACCTCTCTGATGCGCAAAGCCACCGCAGTTTTTGTTGGCTTGGTCGAGTGGGCCGACCGCATCATCACCGAGTGAACTCTTTCCACGAATACACCGAATGTCCTTGCAAAAGGATACCGACCGAGCGTATATCCGTGTTCTGGCCCGGCCTGGAAACTCTGGCTTCCCGGACCCACCCGGCAGTTTGATGCAGAGACAATCTCTCTAACCTGGAGGCGCATAAATGTTGAATGCTAGGAAGTTATTTACAACATGGAAGCCCCGCGTGTCCCCAAGACTCTATGTCTCGGCGGGCGCGGTCATACTCGTGGCAGTGGCTGGCGCATTCGCTGGAGGCAGCACGACTCAAAACATCGAGGACCAAGGCTCCGCGTGCGCAAATCTTCCCAACTTTTCCGCGCTAAAGAACGCTCTCACTGCGGCCACTGCTACGGAGACCAGCGGCCTGAACAACCAGATGTGGGCAACTATCGTCAATCGCGACGGTGTGGTCTGTGCCGTTGCCTTCTCCGGTGTGAACCGCGGCGCCCAATGGCCCGGCAGCCGGGTCATCTCTGCCCAGAAGGCCAACACCGCCAATGCCTTCAGTCTCGACGCTTCGTCAAATAGCAATGGCTCCGGCCAGCCCGGGGGCTTGGCGCTGTCCACTGCGAACCTCTATTCTGCCGTCCAGCCTGGCGGCAGCCTTTATGGACTGCAACACAGCAATCCCGTCGACACCAGCGTGGCCTACGCGGGACCCTCCTCGAGCTACGGGACAGTTTCTGACCCGATGGTTGGGCACAAAATCGGTGGCGTAAACGTCTTTGGCGGCGGCCTTGCCCTTTACGTCAAAGGACATCAGGTCGTCGGGGGAGTCGGCGTGAGCGGGGACACGTCCTGCGCGGACCACAATATCGGCTGGCGGGTGCGAAATCTCCTCGGTCTTGATCACATGGCCGCTTCTGGCCCCTTGCCGGCCGTTCCGGGCCCCGCAAGCCTGTTCGCTGGTGATCCTACGCATCCGGATAACATCATTTTCGACATCACCGCCAATCCAAACGGTGGCACTGGCAACAGCACTTCCGGCTTCGGCCATCCGACGTGCCTGAACACCTCCGGATCGGCGACTCTTCCTCCGGTCCAACCCTGAGTGGCTGGGCAGTCGGTTACCCAGCCGAGCGTTATTCATCGCGAGCGGCGCGCCATCCTCACCCCTCCCATCCGTTGGAGGAGCGGGGCCTAGCCCAGGACAAGCGCTGCGCCTCCGTGCGATTGATGCGAGGGCGATTCGAAGGCGATTTGAATGCAATTCGATTAACGGGAGACAGCGCCTACGGTCGCATTGACGGACGTGAGCCAGTTGTGGCGGTCGGGCTTTGCGCCGCTGGTGACGGCGAAGAATTCCGCCTGTAATTTGAGTGTAATGGGGCCGGCGACGCCTTTGCCGACCGGGATGTGGTCGACCGAGCGGATGGGGGTGAGTTCGACGGCGGTGCCGACGAAGAAGACTTCGTCGGCGATGTAAAGCATCTCGCGCGGGATGACGGATTCCTTGCAAGGAATGTTCAGATCCTCAGCGAGTTTCACCACCGTGTCGCGAGTAATACCCGGAAGAATGCTGGTGGCGAGCGGCGGCGTGTAGAGGACGCCGTCGTGCACAAGGAACACGTTCATCCCGGAGCCTTCGCTAACGTGGCCTTGGGAATCGAGGGCGATGCCTTCGGCGTAACCGTTGAAGGAGGCTTCCATGCGAATGAGCTGCGAATTCATGTAATTCGCGGCGGCCTTGGACATGGCGGGCAGGGTGTTCGGCGCGATGCGCGTCCAGGAGCTTACGCCGACATCGACGCCCTTCGCCAAAGCCTCCGGGCCGAGGTACGCGCCCCAGCTCCAGCAAGCCATGTAAATGTCGATCGGAGAATTCAGGGGATTCACGCCCACTTCGCCGTAACCGCGAAGGACGATGGGCTTCACGTAACAGGAATTCAGCTTGTTCAACCGGACGAGCTCGCAGGCGGTGTTGCTGAATTCCTCGACGGAGTAGGGAAGATCCATGCGGTAAATCTTGGCGGAGTTGACGAGGCGCTGCATGTGCTCGCGGAGGCGGAAGATGGACGGGCCATGCTTGGTTTCGTAGCAGCGGATGCCTTCGAAGACCGCGGAGCCATAGCTCACCACGTGTGAAAGAACGTGCAACGTGGCGTCGTCCCAGTTGATCCACTTTCCGTTGTGCCAGATCTTCTCGGTTTTCTGAATCGGCATGATGGCTCCCTATTCGATGGCGGCACGCGCCGCGGTGCAGCCCGAAATTGCAGAATACGGTAGGAGGCGGCGAGCGTCAATGCGCCTCCTGCACCAGGAAGCGGTCCCACGGGACCAATTTGGCGCGTGACAACTGGACGCGATGCATTGAACGCCGCGTACGAAGCGAAGAAAAGTGAAGTTGGAGGTCAGGGCGTTTTACCGGAGGAAGCGCCGGGTTTCGAAGGCGCATTAAGCGAATCATACATCGCCTGCGCCTGCGCGATCGTGCGGTTGGTTTTGTTTTCCCAAATCCCCAGGAGGAGAAAGGGGATAGCGGTGGACGCGGCGAGGAGCTTGGCTCTCCGGGGAATCTTGGACTCGGGCTCCCAGCGGAAGAGCTGGGCAGACAAAAAGAAAGTCAGGAAGGCCCAGAGGGCCAGCGAGCAGAGCGCGAGCAGAACATCCAGACTCCAGGGAGCAAAGGAAGAGAAGATAGCGCTCTGCAGACCGGTGACAAGGTAAGTGGCGGGAAGAAAGAGGCCAACACGCTTGACGACCAGCGGAAGATCAGCGAGCGGCACTGTAGCCCCGGAAAGGAAGATCAAAGGAAGCCAGATAAGCTGATTGATGACCTGTGTTTCCTGCATGGTGTTGGTTACGCTGGCGACGACGAGACCCATGGACGCAAACGACATAGTCCCGATGGCTATCAGCAGGAACGCCGAGACGAGGTTGCCGAAATGCGTCACATGAAAGATGGCGCGCGCGAAAAGGAACTCGATGAGAACAGTGGGTAGCGTGAGCACAAAATTGGCGACGACGCTGGAGGCCAGCATGTCGCTCGGGGATACCGGCGTAACGTGGAAGCGGCGCAAGATGCCCTGTTCCCGGAACATGACGAGAGCAGCGCTGAGTCCCCAGAAGCTGCCCATCACGGTCAGGGCAATGACCGGCCCCAGGAAATATCGAACCACGAAGGGGATACCTTTTGCGAAGACTCCGGCGTAAAGGAAGAAAAAACCGAAGGGCATGATCACGCTGAAAAATAAAAACATTTTATTGCGCAGCGTGAGCTGAATGCGCATGCGTGTGAGTGCGGCGAAGTTCTTCAATCGCGCAACCTCCTTCCGGTCATTTCGATGAAGACGTCTTCCAGCGAGGGCGTGGCGATCTCCAGGCCCACGAGTTCGTTGCCTTGGGCTTCGAGGTGCTTGACCATGGAAACAATCGTTTGCGGCGGGCGCTTGGAGTGAATCACGTAAATGCCATCGACCTCGCGCGCGTCAACCACACCTTCCAGTGTCTTCAAAGTGCCGTTGGATTCCGGTTTCGAAAGACGCACCTCGATACGCGTGGCGCCGCCGGAACGCGCTTTCAGTTCACGCGGTGAGCCGAGGGCGATCACTTTTCCATGATCAATGATGGCCACGCGATCGCAGAGGCGTTCGGCCTCCTCGATGTAGTGCGTGGTCATGACAATCGTCTTTCTCCCGCCCTTCAACTCTTCGATGATGTCGTAAATCTCTCTGCGGACTTGCGGATCAAGCCCGGCAGTCGGCTCGTCGAAAAAGACAACCTTCGGATCGTTGACTAAAGCCATGGCCAGCGCCAAGCGCTGCTTTTGACCTCCGGAAAGCTGGTTGTAGAAAGCGTTGCGCTTTTCCTTGAGACCGAAACGATCAAGGAGCTCTTCAGGATTACGGCGCCTTTTGTAAAAGCTGGCGAAGAGGCGCAGAGCTTCCATAACGCGCAATTTGTCCGGGAGGGAGGTGGATTGCAGCGCTGCACCTATCTCATGTTTGAGTGCTTCGGGATTTTGCTGGGGATCCAGGCCGCAGACGGAAACATGTCCGCCATCCGGAGTGCGAAGGCCTTCTAGAATCTCGACCGTGGTGGTTTTTCCTGCACCGTTGGGCCCGAGCAGCCCAAAAACCTCGCCTTTTTCCACGGTGAAGCTGACGCCGCGAACCGCCTCGACATCGCCATAGCGTTTTACGAGATTCTCAACTTGAAGAATGGGGCTCGCCATCGTCCTTGATCGTTCTCCAGCCAAACCCGAAGATTGAACGCTGCCTGGTTGTCCTTGAAAAAGAGGCTCTAGCATACCGCAAATAGACGGAGGATTCGTACCGCGCGAACCAACCGGCCCGCGGCTTCACTTTCGAGTACGCTTGCGCGTGACTTTGTGTTTCAGCGGAGCTTTTCTCGATGGTTTCCAAAGGTGGCGTCTCAGGTCGACGCGCGACTCGACGATTTTGACGCCTTCGCTCTCGAGGAGTTTTTTTTGCAGTGAAGCGTATGGTTCGCGGATGAGGATTTTGCCGCGCTCGCCCACGACACGATGCCAGGGAATACCTTTCCCGGAAGGAGTAGCAGCCATGGCGCGTCCCGCGCTACGCGCGCCGCCGGGCAGGCGCAGCGCTCTCGCTAACGCCCCATAAGTTAGAACACTTCCGCGAGGAATTCGTTGCACGAAGCGGTAGACCGGATCCCAAGACATTTCGAATCAATCTCCAAGCAGGTGATCGGGAAACTCGCGCGGTATCGTAGGCGTCCTTCACGACAAGAACAAGAGAAAAATGGCGCGCCCGGGTTTAATGGCGTAGCCGTAATCCGCCGATATTTTTAGAAGCGGCAAGGAACGCCGGGCATCGAATGGGAGTAGTGAAAGAGGGAACGCAAACACGGCAACGAGGATGCGAAGAACCAATGAAACGCAGCAAAAAATGTGATGAGAAATGGCGCGACTCTTCTACTCCTTTTGATACATTACTGATTGGATGCAACTTTTGTAAGAAGCGCGCATCATACCATTGACGCGTGTAGTGGAAGGCAGTCACACTACGCCGAGTGACGCTGGTTTGAGGTGAGGCCGTGGCTTTTGTCCGCCGCAAAGGGAATTCGTTCTACCTGGTGCACAACGTGCGCCGTGGCGGAAAAGTGCGCCAGCTCCACCTTGCGCGCCTCGGAGACCGCGCGCGAATCACCGACGAAGTCATTCGTGAAGTCTCCAAGAAGCACCCGTTCGTGGCGCTCAACTGGAGAAGGCTGCGCGGACAGTTGAATCACCAAGTGGACCTCGCGAACCCCAACTCTCCGGAGGTCCAAAAGCTTGTTTCCACGCTTCGAGCGCTCAATCTCGACCTGGCGGATCTGTTTCCGCCGCTCCTCCGAATTTCTGAATCCCCCGTAGTGGCGCGGGAGCTGCTGGTGCAAATGCGGCTTTTGCAGTCGACCATTCAGGTCAAGCTCGACCAGTTTGACCGCGGACGCGGGCGGTTCGGCAATGCGAACTCGCATTCGGGGCTCGCTAGGAGGCGGTCATGAGTGACTACATCCTTCCCCTCGATCCCAGCAAGCGCAGCACGGATACGATCGACTTCCAGAGGGCGGTGCGCTCGAAAATTGTCGGACAGGATGAAGGTGTCCAGGCGCTGGTGGACTTGTATCAGGTGTTCCGTGCCGGCTTGAACTCACCAGGCCGCCCGGTGGGGAATCTCCTGTTGCTGGGCCCGACGGGCTCGGGAAAGACGCGTATTGTTGAGGCCGCCGCTGAGATTTTGTTTGGGGACGCGCGGGCCGTGATTAAAGTGGACTGCGCGGAGTTTCAGCATTCCCATGAGATCGCCAAGCTGATCGGATCACCCCCAGGTTATCTGGGGCATCGTGAGACGCATCCGCTGATTACGCAGGAATCGCTCGCTGCCAGCCATACTGACAAACTGAAGCTCAGCTTCCTGCTGTTCGACGAAATCGAGAAGGCCAGCGACGCGCTGTGGCAATTGCTGCTTGGAATGCTAGATAAGGCCACGCTAACTTTGGGCGACAACCGGAAGGTGGATCTCTCGCAAACTGTGATCTTCCTCACTTCTAATTTGGGAGGCGGTGAGATTGCAGAACTCATGGAAGGTGGCATGGGCTTTATTCAGCCGAAGGACAAGCCGATCACTGGCTTGGACGAAAAGGTGGAGCGCACAGCCGTGGAAGCGGCACGGCGGAAATTCTCGCCCGAATTTATGAACCGCCTCGACAAAGTGGTTGTTTTCCACCCGCTGAGGCGTGAACAACTTCAGGAAGTGCTGGATATCGAGCTGGGTCAAGTACAACAGCGCGTCTTGGATACCGCCAAGGGGCAGTTTCTCTTCCGGGTGACCCCGGATGGTCGAGATTTCCTTCTACAGGAGGGTACTGACCAGCGCTACGGCGCACGACACCTGAAGAGGGCCATCGAGCGGCATGTGGTGTATCCTCTGGCGAATCTATTGGCTACGGATCAGGTCAACTTAGGTGACTTGGTCTGCATCGATTGGGACCGTACCCACAACCGCCTCACATTCGTCCGTGAAGGCGAGGGTGCGCTCGTCCAGGCTGCCTCGCAGGGCGGAGGCGTCAAGACTACCATCGTCGAAGTGAAGGACGGGAAGTCTGCGGACGCGCCGCCAGAGGCCGTGGTTGAAGAAAGGAAGTCGAGGGCAGCGCAGCCAGCCGGAGGCCCGGCACCCTCGCCACAAGGGCGCAAGAAGCAAGAGCGCTCGAATTCTTAAAGCATTACTTTAACTTCAGGAGGGGTTGCGTCCATCAATACGCCCCTTTTTGTCGTTCGCCGGTTGACACAAACTGTTCCATCCATTGCTGCAGTCTCTCACTTTTAGCGCAGATGAACCACTGTCTCATGCTTTGAGACAGTCTCCAGAATTTGAAATATTGTATGTTGTTGACACTGCGGCATTTTGCCGTGGATAGACGTGTGAAAAGATTGGCACTCCCCATGCTCTATTTCAAGACGGCGCAAGGCTGAGACGCGCATTCGCGTTTGGGGAAGTTACACGCGAAGAAGGATGAATGCCATGAAGGCCGCCGCCCGTCAACAATTGGATCCCACGATCCGCAGCAATGATACGCGTGATTTCCATTCCTCCCTGCGAGCAAAGATTGTCGGGCAGGAAGAGGGTGTGCAGTCCCTTGTGGATATGTTCCAAGTCTTCTGTGCTGGATTGAATTCGCCTGGCCGGCCGGTGGGCAATCTGCTGTTCCTCGGTCCGACCGGTTCTGGCAAGACGCGAATTGTAGAAGCGGCGGCTGAGATTCTCTTCGGAGACGCCCGCACAGTGATTAAAGTAGATTGCGCGGAGTTCCAGCATTCGCACGAAATTGCCAAGCTGATTGGATCACCCCCGGGCTACCTCGGGCATCGCGAAACCCATCCACTGATCACCCAGGAAGCCCTGGCGGCCAGCCATACCGACAAACTGAAGCTCAGCTTCCTGTTATTTGACGAGATCGAGAAGGCCAGCGACGCCCTTTGGCAATTGCTCCTGGGCATGTTGGACAAGGCCACGCTGACGCTCGGCGATAACCGCCGCGTGGACCTATCTCAGACGGTCATCTTCTTGACGTCAAACCTCGGCGGCGGGGAGATCACGGAACTCATGCAAGGCGGCATGGGCTTTATTCAGCCGAAGGATAAGCCAATCACGGGCTTGGATGAAAAGGTAGAGCGCACCGCCGTAGAAGCGGCGCGCCGCAAGTTTTCTCCGGAATTTATGAACCGGCTGGACAAGGTGGTGGTGTTTCATCCGCTGCGGCGCGAACAGCTTGAACAGGTTTTGGAGATCGAACTTGGCCAAGTGCAGCAACGCGTGGTGGAGACCGCCAAGGGTCAGTTTTTGTTCCGAGTGACGCAAGCGGGTCGGGAGTTTCTCTTGCAGGAAGGAACTGACCAGCGTTATGGGGCCCGTCACCTGAAGCGTTCCATCGAGCGGCATGTGGTGTATCCGCTGGCGAACCTGCTGGCGACCGAGCAAGTTCACCTAGGCGACCTCGTGTGCATCGATTGGGACAAGCAACAGGACCGCTTGACCTTCGTCCGCGAAGGCGAGAACCTGGCTATCCCGGCGCGCAAGCCCGAGCCCGTTGTTCCCGTGCGTACGGCTCCCGCCCGGAACGGCAAGTCGGCGGAAACTCCGGGAGTGACGCTTGCGCCGGAGCCCTCGCCGCGCCCAGCTCGCTAAGTCCAGTTTTTTCTGTCTCTGATCCCGCCCGGGCGCCCAACCGCCCGGGCTTTTTCTTTTCTCTCCCTGCCGATGCTAAAGTAACCTTGGATGGATGAGTGCCATCCTACCTCGCATGGTTTTTGGGAGGTCGTCGTGAGGATTTGCAGGTTGGGCCGGGATTGTGTCAAAGCCAGCGCCAGTGGCAAGCGCAGGGCGGTTCGAGCACATTTTGCCTTGGCGGCAGGCCTTTTTCTGTGTCTGGCTATTTTCCTAGTTCCAGGGGCATCCGCACAGCGCTCGCAGCTTAGGCCAGGATGGAACGCGTTCACTCCGCAGGAGGACATCAGCCTCGGGAAACGAGCCGCGGCAGATGCTGAGAAACAGTTGGCGCTCTGCAATGCTCCCAGGGTTGATGCGTATCTGACCCAACTCGGCACGCGCCTGGCACAAAAGCTTCCCACGGGCGGGGTGCAATATCCATTCGAGTTTCATTGCGTCAACGACAAGGCTATCAATGCGTTTGCTTTGCCGGGCGGATATGTATTTGTGAATCGCGGCGCGATCGAGGCAGCGGACAATGAGGCCCAGCTCGCCGGGGTGATGGCGCACGAGCTTTCTCACGTTGCGCTGCGCCATGGCACCAACCAGGCGACGAAGGCGCAAGCGGCGCAGATGGGACTGGGAATCTTCGGGGCAATTTTTGGAGGCAGCACGGGCGGCGCTCTCCTGACACAACTGGGAACTTTCACTGCGGGCGGCGTGCTATTGCGCTATTCCCGGACGGCGGAATCGCAAGCCGACGTCATGGGCACGCAGGTCCTTTACGATACGGGCTACGACCCGCGCGCCATGGCGCAATTTTTCGAAAAGCTCGAAGCAGAGATGAAGGGGAAGAATCCTCCGGAATTTTTTTCCGACCATCCCAATCCTGAGCACCGCGTCGAACGCGTCGACGAAGAGATTGACAAGCTTGGAGGCGTGCCGTCCAACGCCAAGCGGGATTCCCAGGAGTTTGAAGCCATTAAGCGCGAAGTGCTGGCGCTGCCTGTGGTGAAAAAGCCGACGCCTGGAGCGGCAGGCGTTGTCGCCGCACCCGCTCCGCCATCCGGCAAGTTTGCCGCTTATCAGGCGAATGCTTACACGCTCAAGTACCCGGACAATTGGAAGAAATATCCCGACAAGGACGGCGGTGGCGTTTCGTTTGCGCCTGAAGGCGGAGTGCTGGATGACGGCAGCGGCCACAGTGCGCTCGCGTATGGACTGATCGTTGGAGTAGCACAGGCGAAAGGTGATCCTAGCGATTCGAATGCTCTCGACACTGCTGCGCGCCAAGTGATTCAGGGCCTTCAGCAGGCCAATCCCAATATGAAGCTCGCGCGTCAGTCGGAGCGCGTGCGCTTGAACGGCCAGCCCGGTCTTTCGACATATTTAACCAACGATTCACCCGCGGGTGGCCAAGAAACCGATTGGGTTATCACCGTGCTGCGGCCTGAGGGGACGGTCTATTTCGTGTGCGTCGCCCCGCAATCCGCTTACAGCAATTATGACAAGACTTTTTCTGCGATCCTCGACAGCGTGCGCTTCACAAAATAGCCAAGTCAGAGGAATAAGAGCTTCGGCAAACCGAATCAGAATTAGAAATCAGAACAGAGTGGAATCACCGGGCTCTTTACCTGGCCGGCGTCAACTGATCGGGAGCTTTGTCGGTATGGTGCAGGCGATACACCTCCGCAGCCCGCTGCAGCGCTTCGGAAATACTTCCGCAAATGTTTTCAGCGCCAACGTGGCGTTCGAACTCCGCTTGCTTCATGAGCTGCGAGGGTTGTTCGCGCGCGCCGCAAAGGAGCAGCGAGCGCCCCGAATCATGCAGCGTGTCCGCGAGGTCGCGGATGGCGCCGAGCCCCGTGGCGTCAATCGCGGTCATGTTCCGCA
>QHYF01000082.1 GCA_003224075.1 Acidobacteriota bacterium | reverse complement strand
CCACCCTGCTGTGCCGATTACGTTGGAAACGGTTGCGGGAAACACAATCACGCTCGACCTGGGTGGCGGTCAGTTCGCATATTACATGCATCTGCAACCGGGAAGTTTGCGTGTGAAGGCAGGGGACCGCGTGCGGCGCGGCCAACTGGTGGCGCGCATCGGCGGTTCCGGCGATGCCCGTGAGCCGCATCTGCATTTCGAAGTCACTACTTCGTCGAAGCTGCTGGCTGGCGAGGGCGTGCCCTATCTCATCGACCGCTACCGCTGCAAGACCGCGAGTGATGGGCCTATGGAACTTCGCATACGCGAGTTGCCTGTAGATAATAGCGTCGTCGTATTCGGGGAAGACCACGGTAAATGAAGATGAAGCGCATGCCCTGACGACGGCGCGGTTCTGGTCGTGTGACGGGCTATTCGGAAGTTGCGCACCTGCTAGCCCGGGGGCCAGCGGAACTGCCGCCCACCGAGCAAGTGTAGATGCAGGTGAAAGACCGACTGGCCCGCGCCGGGGCCATTGTTCAGCACAGTTCGGTAGCCTTCCAGCAGCTTGCGTTCGCGCGCCAGCTGCGCGGCGACCAGTTGCAGCTTGCCAAGGAGCGCCTGATCTTCGGGCGCGGCATCGGTCAGCGATTCGAAATGCTTACGCGGGCAAATCAAAATGTGCGTGGGCGCCTGCGGGCTGATATCTTCAAACGCGAAGAGCTCTGGATCCTCATAGACGATTTTCGAGGGGATTTGCTTCGCGGCGATCTTGCAGAACAGGCAGTTGGCGCTCATCGGTTCCCTCCTGCAGGCGTGCCCTCATCCAATCGAGTCACGAAAGGCGTGAAGCCTTCGCGATCGCGCAGTTGGTCGCCGAACTGCCGCGCCGCGTCTTCACCCGTTATCTTGCCGACGCGCACGCGATAAAACAGGCCATCGGGCGAATCATATTGCTGGATGAAGATGGGTGAGTAGGACGCGCTGAGCCGGTCGCGGAGACGCTCGGCATTCGCGCGCGCGCGGAACGCGCCAACTTGCACCGTGAAGAAGCCCGCCGTGGGATCAACTCCGCTTGAAAGGATTTCTACGCGGACCGGCACGACTCCCGGCCCCACCGAATCGATTTCGCGCGCCGCCGCCAGCGAAAGATCGATAATGCGATTCTCGATGAACGGGCCGCGGTCGGTGATTCGAACGACGGTGAACTTGCCGTTGCTCAGGTTGGTGACGCGCACCATGGTTTCGAATGGAAGCGTGCGGTGCGCCGCCGTGAGTTTGTACATGTCGTAGATCTCGCCGTTCGAAGCGCGCCGCCCGTGGAATGGCTCGCCGTACCAGGAAGCGTTTCCTTCTTCGATGAAGTTAATCAATGGCGGCGTCGGAGCCGCCTTACTCCGTTTAGACGCCGGTGCGGACGGAGAAGATGGAGCCGCAGTGGGAGAGGTGTCGGTGGAGCGTTTGGCGGCCTCGGCGGTTTCCGGTGGCGTCGCGGAAGGCTGGGTTGGAGGCGGCTGGCGGCCCGCGACAGGTCTGCGAGACGCGCAACCGCAGACGGAATAAACGCAGACGATAAATAAAAGGACGAGAAAAAAGGAACGAGAATTCGAAGCGCGGCGCCCGCCTTCGAATCCTGAATTGATTTCAAGCTTTCGAAAACCGGCGCTCCGGGACACTGCTTCGATTGAAATACTCAAAGGGCCGCCTGCGTCATGACGATGAGGGGTTCCGTGGATTCTGGGGGTTCTGCGCATTGCGCGCGGCCTGGCGCGCTTCGATCCATCCCGCCGCCTCGGCGAGCTTCTCGGAAACTTCGCGCAAAAACTGCGCCGCCCGCTTCTCCGTTTCCGGCGCGACCTCTTCCTTCACAAAACTCTTTACGCGCGTGAGTTCCTCATCAACTCGCCTGCCAAAGTCTTCGAAGTTATTGATGCGTTTGAGCCGCGCGATTTCTTCGTCGATGCGCTTGCCGAACTCTTCGAATCTGTCCATGAGTACGTCGTCCTCGGAATGAAAACTACACGATGATTCCCGCTCTCGGGGAAGGCAAAAACGATTTCTCAGTCCGAAAACCGGTTCGAAGCGCAAAAACCGGGCTTCGTTCGAATTGCCGGAGCAAGGGGCTCCGCGCCGGGAAGAAGCGCGGCGACTTGGGTATTATAGGAACGCTATTTGCGGGTCGCAAGGAGGAGAATTGGCGCTTCCCTACCGGTGGCAGTGGCGAGTGGAAAAATGGAAGACCGCGATGCGCGGATTTTTCGGCGGCGAGCAGCAACAGCCGCGCCCGAAAATTTGTCCCGCCTGCGGCGCGCTCGTGGGAATCAAGGCAACGCGCTGCCACGAATGCGGCGCGAGCCTGCGATTCTCTCTCGCCGCGCTCAGCAAAAAACTATCCGGACTCTTCGGCGAGCACGAAGCGCCCGTGACCTCCGCGCTTTTGGTCACAAACATTTTGATGTTTGGTGTCAGCTTGGTGCTCACCATGCAGGCAGGCGAGGCCGGCGGCCTGCGCACGCTTTGGGGCATGAGCGGAGAAGCCTCGTACCAATTGGGCGCCAGCCATCCCTACGGAATTTTCACTGAACATCAGTGGTGGCGCCTGGTGATGGCCATGTTTCTGCACGGCGGCTTGATTCACATCGGATTCAACATGATGGCCCTCATGCAGTTTGGTCCGGCTTTGGAAGAACTCTATGGTTCTGCGCGTTACTTGTTCTTGTATGTGGTCACGGGAGCGCTGGGCTTTTTCGTGAGCGCATGGATTGGGCACTTTTCTCTCGGCGCGAGCGGCGCGCTGCTGGGGCTGGTCGGAGCCATGCTCGCAGTCACCACCAAGCGCGGAGGGTCGTTCATGCGCGAGTTGCGGTCCCGGTTGATCTATTCGGTCGTCATCTTGTTCCTCATCGGATTTTGGGGCGGCTTCGGCATCGACAATTCTGCGCATCTGGGAGGCTTTGCGGCCGGATTTATATTTGGGAAGATCTATACCGATCGCGAACCGATGAACTCGCGTGAGAGACAGAGGGCGTATGCGCTTGGCTGGCTTGCGGGCATTGTTGTTCTGGCAAGTTTTGTGATGATGATTTTGCATTTCCGCGATCCGCTGCCCGGGAGGGGGTAGCCGCGGCGAATTGATTCAAATCTCGGGGCCAGCGGAAAGCTGTCTTCTTATTTTAAGTTGGATGCGAGGAGCTGAGGCGGCGCGTGATGGCAAAGGTGTAATGAAAGCCGGAAGCAAGGACCAGAGCCGTCACTGTAATGACGAGGACGTGATTTAGGGAAGCCATGCGCGGGTTCGGATAAGCTGCCGCGAGGACGGTGGTGAAGACAAAAAGCATTTCACACACGGTTGTCAGCTTTCCGAGGAAGCTGGGAGGAAAGGGACGGTAACCGGAAATCAGGATGATGACGACCGCGACGATGAGGATGAGCACGTCGCGGCTCAGGACAAGAATCGTGAGCCACCAGGCAAGTTTTTTTTCCATGGCCAGAATGATGAAAGAGGAGGAGAGCAGCAGCTTGTCGGCGATGGGATCGAGAAAAGCTCCGAGGGAAGAGCGCTGATTGAATTTGCGCGCGATAAGTCCATCGCAGGCGTCGGAGAGAGCGGCAAGGATGAGGACGAGTAAAGCCCACCGGTAGTGCTCATAAGAAATAAGAATCAGAAAGAACGGCAGGAAGCCGAGGCGAAGTAGCGTGATTTGATTAGGAACGGTCCAGATGCGCCCGCGCATTGCCATTCAGGATAGCGCAGTTCAGGAACTTTTTTCAGGCAAGTTGGCGTCACACAATAGCGGCCACCCAATAGTGTCACACGAATTGGGCGAGATAGTCCGCGAGAGAACGGCCCACTTTGCGCGCGAAGAGCTCAGCCATGGAAGGGATCGAGCCGGAAGACTCATCCAGAGAAATACGCTCGACGCGATTCATCGGAAAGAAAATCGTCGGGAGGCCGATGCGCTCGCCTTCCGGCCCATTGATCTGGCGGACGAAATGGTCGAAGGAATTCAGGTCGATGCCGCGGATGGTGATGCCGGAAGGGTTGATGGCGAGGAGTTCGCCCCAGACCGTTTCCTTCGGAGTGTGCAGGCTGATGACGACGATGGAATGTGGGTCCATGGGCCTCTTGTTAATTTCCTGCAGTCAGCTTACCCCATTCCCAGCAACGAGGGCGTGCCAGGTGCGGGAAGAGTGAACGTCATTTTACGCGGTCGTAAGCCTGGTTCAGCCACCAGAGGGCGTCGCGCAAGTCGCCGGCTGAATTTACCTCGAAAGTGAGCCAGCGTGCGCCGGGCTGTTCTCTCTCTGCGTCGATGCGCGGGTCCGTGCCGGCTCGTTGCCGCAAATCCGGCGGCATGGCTTCCATCTTGAAGAGCAGCGAATTGGGAGTGTTTACTCCCCGCGTAACCGGAAGTGCAGCGAAAATTTTCTTGCGGCGATAGCAGCCAAGAAGACCAAACATCGGGCGGGTCGTAACGTGAGGCCAACCGCCGAGCTCTTGCCCCAGCATCGCTGACCATTGCCTCATTTCTTCGCTGACGGGCGGAAGCTTTGGGCGGGGACGTTTTGGTTTCTTTGCCTTCATAAGTTGAACCCTTTGTGCGTAACCCACCGTTTTCTCTCGCGAACGTGTCACAAGCCAAGTTCAACGACGGAAAGATTTCAACACAGAGTTCACAGAGATTGCAGAGCGCACGGAGAAGAGACCTCCAGAGAAAAATCACGAGATCAGGTGGGCATGGGCTTTGGCCCGCCGGGCGGCAGAAGAAGCTTGGGCTCGGTAAGGGACTGGACAAGGTCAACGGTGGCGTCGGGGGCGAGTTCGCGGAGGAGGAGGCCATTGGGAGTGACGTCGATGACGGCGAGTTCGGTGACGATATGGTCTACGACTTCGACGCCGGTGAGCGGCAGCGTGCATTTTTTCAGGATTTTGGGCTTGTTATCCCGCGTGGCGTGCTCCATGGCGATGAAGACGCGCTTGGCCCCGGCTACGAGGTCCATGGCGCCGCCCATGCCTTTGAGCATTTTGCCGGGGATGGCCCAATTAGCGAGAGTTCCCTTTTCATCGACCTGGAGAGCGCCGAGGACGGTGAGATCGACGTGGCCGCCGCGAATCATGGCGAAGGAATCGGCGGAAGAAAAATAGCAGGTGCCGGGGAGCTCGGTCACGCTTTCCTTGCCGGCGTTGATGAGATCGGGATCCACTTCGGATTCGAGCGGATAGGGGCCGACGCCGAGCATGCCGTTTTCGGATTGCAGAATGACGTCCATGCCTTTGGGGACGTAGTTGGCGACCAGCGTGGGCATGCCGATGCCGAGATTGACGTAGTAACCGTCACGAAGTTCGAGGGCGATGCGGCGCGCGATGCGTTCGCGTTTTTGTTCTTCAGTCAAGGGCATAGGAATCTCAATGAAATTTCTTTTCCAGCCCAGGCAATGTTTCGGCGAGGACTTGGCCGACGATGGCCAAGCTTTTGGGATCGATTTTGTCGAGGGTATCCTGGGTCGTGTGCCAGTAGGGGACCGAGAAGTCGATGAGATCGCAGCCAGCGACCCCGCGGCGGATGAAGGAGAAATGGTCGTCGCCGGTGACTGGATAATTCCTATCGACAAAGGTCGTCTGATAGCCGAGTTGGGCGGCAGTGGCCCAGATGAAATCTGTCAGCCACGGGGTTGAGTTGGTGTCGCGCGTGATCTTAGCGTTTGGCGGACCGATCATGTCGGCGAGAATCATGGCCTTGACACGCTTCAACTCTCCGGAAAGGGCCATTTGAGCGGCCATTTCGCGACTCCCAAAAGTGTTGTTGCTGCTGTCGTTGTTCCATCGAACGCTAGCGGCATCAGTCCAGTTGCCCTGCGCCTCTTCGCCGTCGAAGAAAACTATCCATACGTTCAGAAGATTCTTTCGTGCGCAGAACAGGCGCGCGAGTTCGAGCATTGTTCCCGTGCCGGAGCCGCCGTCGTCGGCGCCGACAAAGTTGGGAATGCGCACCGTGTCGTAGTGCGTGGTGTAGAGAACGATGCCGGAGCTGGTGCCGGCAAGCTTGACGATGATATTTTTCATCGCGAGATCGCCGAGCTCCGTCGAGGCGTGAAAATCATGTTCCTCGACGGGACAGCCGAAGCTTTTTAGCTGGCCGACGATATAAGTCTGAGCGCGGAGAATTCCGTCCGACGCTGGCGGCCTCGGCCCAATCTCCACAAGATGTCGCACGTGCTGGTAAGCGCGTGTGCCATCAAATGATGGATATGAATCGGCGCTGAGACGTGTCGTTAGCGCAACGAATAGGGCCGCTGAACTGAGCACCGCAAGGATATAGCCGCGCCTCATGACTTCCTCGTGGTGCGGCGCTCGATGCGTTTTTCGTATTTGGGGCCCTGGAAAATGGCATCGACGAAGATGCCCGGAGTGTGAACCTGGTCTGGTGGGAGCTGCCCCGGCTCGACGAGCTGTTCAACTTCGGCGATGACGTAATCGGCGGCGGTGGCCATCATGGGATTGAAGTTGCGCGCGGTTTTTCGGTAAATGAGATTGCCCCAGCGATCGCCTTTCCACGCTTTGATGAAAGCGAAATCGCCGCGGAGGCCGCGCTCCATGACGTACATGCGGCCGTCGAATTCGCGGGTTTGCTTGCTTTCGGCGACCATGGTGCCGTAGCCAGTGGGCGTGTAAAACGCAGGAATGCCAGCGCCGCCAGCACGCAGGCGCTCGGAGAGAGTGCCTTGCGGATTCAGTTCAACCTGCAGTTCGCCGCTCAGGACGAGCTGCTCGAAGAGTTTGTTTTCGCCCACGTACGTAGAAATCATTTTCTTCACCTGGCGCTGTTGGAGAAGCAAGCCGATGCCGAAGTCGTCTACGCCCGCGTTGTTGCTGACGACCGTGAGGTTCTTTGTGCCTTTGCGGCGGACGGCAGCGATTAGATTTTCCGGGATGCCGCACAAGCCGAAGCCGCCCATAAGAATGGTCGCGCCGTCGGCGAGTTTTTCGATGGCGGCGTCGGCGGAAGCGATGCGTTTATCCATGCCATGCTCCGAAGTGACCGAGGCAGTTTACTTCATCCAGCATTGGAGCCGGAAGATACGACTGGATCGGTCGCGGTGATCGAGTTGGGAGTCCCAAGAGGAAGCGGGTGTATCCCACCCCCGGCGTGTTTTGCTCAAAGAGTCTGGAACTGCATGAAAACAAAAGGGTTGATTTCTTAGTGAGCGCAAAAGAGTCCGCAAGAGCATGAACACAAAGGAGATAGTTGAAATTGTAAGAGAGAAAAAAGCATCGGACAAGAATCTCTTCCGACAGGTCGGAATGTTTCCGACCAAGTCGGAGTCCGCGATCCATCGACTCGTGATGCTCCTCCCCGACAAGGTTCCCGGATCGGGGCAGGCGGGGCAGGAATTCTCCCGGTCCACTCTGTCAGGGATGTGCCCGGTCTGTACCCACACACACTCTACCCCCACCCCTATGTTTTCTGTAAGTGTGGATTCTAAAGCACTTAATATTCCTGTAAGTCCTTTGGAATGAACACTTGCGAGATGGTTTGGAAGTGCTGATTCTAAAGGACTTAGGGGTTAACATAATCATGGAAATCAGCGTCCGGGTTCGTGCGAGAAGCCATGCGCCTGGATGGTTTACGCAGATTTGCGCGCTGAAACGAAAAAGCGGCAGACAAGCTGCCGCTTTCCAAATGCAAGTGTTCCTACGACAAGAGTACTGCAAAAAGGATGATTCGTCCAGAAAAAAGATGGGTAACGCATGACAAGACAGAGCAGTCCCTGCTTAGTCCTTAGGAGCGGAAGAGGACGGATTCGCGCCGAAATATTTTGATGGCGGGAACCTGGCTGTACATAACCGCGAGGAAAAGAGGCCCGGCGCTCTCTTCTGAGCGACGAAATCTTGAATCAGGAGACAAGGGTCATTTCCAGCTTTTCGCTCTGGACGCCATTTGTTGGACCACTTGACGTATTTCACGAACCTGCTTGCTTGCCGGTCCGTTCGGCGCCAGCTTGAGGTAAGCATCCAAGTCGTGGAGCTGCAGGAAATACTGCCCCCTGCGTCCGTGGATGTCCGCCAAAACAAGATAAGCCGAGGCGAGACGGGGCTTGCGCAGCAACGCTTCGCGGACGGTCTGCTCGGCTTCCGCAAAACGGCTCTGGTCAAACAGCGCAATACTCAAGAAGAGGTGTCCCGTGTCTGAAGTTCCATCCCCTTCCAATCCTTTGCGGATGACGGCCTCACCTTCGGCGTATTGGCCGCGCCGGCAAAGGACAGCACCCAAGGCGAAGTACGCTGCGGCGTAGCGCCCGCCGCTGAGATCAATCGCTTTTTGAAAAGCTTCCGCGGCTTGCTCATCCTGGCCAAGCCGCAACTCCGATACACCCGCGTGGTAATACGCTTCGTAGTAGTCCGGAAAGGCAGCGATAGCCCGGGCGAATTGTGAGCGACCGCCGATGGGATCAAGCTTTGCCAGACGATCGAGTCCCTTTTGAAACGCATGACGCGCGCGGGCCGGGATCCTCAGCTGTCGCAAAGACACGACGGAATCGGTCTTCTTTCCAGGTGAAAGGTCGCTTGGCTTCAGATAAAGCTCCAGCGGGGGCGACGGTCCATAGAGCTGGAGGGTTGTGCAAGCTGCTTCATAGCCCGCTTCTTGCACGGAAATCTCGTAAGCTCCATCAGTGAGGCCGCGGAACTGAAAGCGACCGCTAGAGTCCGTTAAAACGCTCGCAAACGGGCCTCCCGGAAGCGACCGAATGTTCACGATAACGCCGTCCATGGGGCGGTTAGCTCTTTCCAGCAGTACAGACCCATTGATTTCTCCGAGTCGCGGGTCAAAAGCCGCAAGTTGCGCACGAGCCATCGGCGCACAAAAGTAGAAGCCCAACAGCAGCCAGGACAAACCACATCTCTTTGTCCATCGCAGGGCCCTGTAAAGTCTGTCCGCGATGGCTAACAGAGTGCGGAACCGATCCTCCAGCCCCGAGCGCCCTGGAAGGGGTCGCGGCCTCACAGCGGTGAAGTTTTGCAAGGGTTCGCAAGGCCCATTTAGGCCCGCTTGCGGTAACGTCCGCTGATGAAGAAAAATCCGCTGATTGAGTCGTTGCACCACGACTGCACACAAGTCCTGGCCGATTAGAGCTGCGAAGGGGCGCGGTCGGTCGCGGAGTCAGCGGGGTTTACAGCGCGGGCCGTTGGTCCTGCGTTCGTGGCCCTTTACGTCCTGCCTGGCACTGTACTCGCCGTAGGAAATTACTCAATCGAGCGTGAACTGTAATTAGGGCACCGGAAGAATACGAATTGTACGGTCAGGTGAAGGCCGGAGAGGTCCAGCGAATTCAAGCCGTGACACCAAGCCTGAAGTCAGAGGCAGGAGCTGGGCTAAGAGCGGAAGAGGACGGATTCGCGCTGGAACATTTTGACGGCGAGGAAGAGCGCGGCGGCGGCGTACACGCAGGTCGAGAGGAAAATGAGGGCAATGGAGTTCCAGTGATAGGTGCCTGCGACGATGTCTTTGCACACCAAGCTGGTGTTGAGGATCGGAACCAGGGCGAGCTTGGGCGTGAGTTCGACGCCCGGCATGAGGGAAGCAACGGCGGGAATTACGACGATAAACGTCATGGGCGTAAGGTAGCTCTGGGCTTCTTTATAGCTCTTGGCGAAGAGCGCTATGGTCAGCAGCACAGCGGCGAAAAGAACGGCGAGAGGCAGGGCCATCAAGAACACGGCCAAGACTGTAGGTAATCCTATGTGAAGCTGCATGACGGCGGCATCCTTAGAAGACATGGCCCCGGACTTGCCAAGCAAGGCAAAGGAAACACCCATGGAGATCAAGGAGAGGATGGCGGTCGCGAGCGAAGCTGAAAGGACGAGCGAGAATTTGCCGAGCACAAGGTCCATTCTGGAAATGGGGCTGGAGAGAATGGTTTCCATGGTGCCGCGTTCTTTTTCACCGGCGGTCAGATCGATGGCGGGGTATATCGCACCGGTCATGGAAAGCAGGATGACCATGTATCCGAGGAGGCCGCCGAGAGCAGCGCCGCTCACTTTTTCGGGTGGCGCGACGTTTTTCTGCTTGACCTCGAAGGGATTGAGGATGGAGCCGGGGATGTTGCGCGCGCTGAGGCGGTTCTTGATGATGTTGTCGCGATAGTCTTTGAAGAATTTCTCCACGCGATTCGCTCCGAAGGAAGATTTGATTTCTCCTTCATAGAAGTAAATCTGGACGGTTTCGGGCTTGCTCTGCTCGAGGGAAACCTCGAAGTTTTTTGGAATCTCCACCGCGGCGCGAATTTCCTTCTCGGAAATTTTCCTTTTCCAGTCGTCAGTTGTCAGAACAATCTCCAAATTGTCGACGCTGCGCAGTTTTTCGAGGATAGCAGGCGAATCTTCTCCGCCGAGAACCATGATCTTTGGAGTTTCCTTTTCGGCTTTTCCAATCATGATTACGGCCAGGCTGCTGAAACCGACCATCATGAGGGGGAAGAGAAGCAGCGGAATGAGCACGGTAGAAATGAGAGTGCGGCGGTCACGGAGCCACTCCGTGAGTTCTTTGCGGTAGACGCATCCGATATTGCGAAGGTTCATGCCTCATGCCTCCGAGTTCGAGTGGTACGGGCTAACAACCTTGACGAAAACTTCTTCGAGGTCCTGCTCGCCATACTTCGCCCGGAGTTCTGCGAGGGTGCCCTCCGTGAGGAGCTTGCCGTCATGGATGATGCCAATGGCGTCGCAGAGCTTTTCGACTTCGCTCATGACATGCGTGGAGAAGATGACGGTCTTGTCGTTGTCGCGGCATTCGCGGATGAAAGCGGTGATGGTGCGCGCGGTCATGACGTCGAGGCCAAGAGTGGGTTCATCGAAGATCATAACGGGAGGGTCGTGAACAAGAGTGCGCGCGATGGAGGTCTTCTGCTTCATGCCGGTGGAGAGCTTGTCGCAGCGGCGGTCGCGGAAGCCGTTCATGTCGAGACGATGGAAAATATCGTCGACGCGCTTTTTCAGGATAGCTTCGTCTAAACCATTGAGGCGGCCGAAGTATTCGACCATTTCCTGAGCGGTGAGGCGGGGATAGAGAGCGGTGGCGGTGGAGAGAAAACCGACGCAGGAGCGGACTTTTTCGGGTTGCTCGACGATATCGTGGCCGCAGACGAGCGCGGTGCCCTCAGTGGGCTCGAGGATAGTGGCGAGCATGCGGAGCGTGGTGGTTTTGCCGGCGCCATTGGCTCCGAGGAGGCCGTAAATCCTGCCAGGCTGGCAGGTGAAGCTGACGCTATCCACGGCGCGGATTTCGCCGCGCTTTTTGTCCCGGAAGCGTTTGGACAAACCACGAGCTTCGATCATGAGAAGACCCTTTGAGAAATGTTCATAAGACAGGGCAAGGAGCGTTCACAGTGTACTACGCTGGCTGCGAGGAAATGTTACGGCGAGAGCATGGAAGAGAGGGAATAGGCCCAGAGAGGGCTTTTGAGGGCTCTAGAGTCGAGGCAAACATTTCACTTGGCATCAAATCTGTCAGGGGGGACGCGGAACATATTGTTGCACTGGATGCAGACACGGTGGATCACGGAGCTGACGACGGCCTCTGGCCGCGACGATTTGACCGAACCCGTTGGATGGGAATTGGGGATTTTTTCGGCGTTCGTTTGAGCTGCCACAGTGTGATTCTAGCATACGGAAACTTTGTGTCTCACACGATGTTCGAGAAACTGATGGCGAAGGCGGCGGGTTGTTCCGGGTTGAAGACATGCGGAGCAGGGCAGGTACAGTACTTTCAATGAAACTGCGAAGTTTTTCAAAAGCTAGCGAAAGAAGGTCGACGGAATCCGTGCGGTGCCTCGCACGCATCTTTTTATACAAATGTGGGGAAAATGTTGGACGAGAAAAAAGGGGTCAAATACGACCTAAGGCGAGCCTTTTGACAGGCTCAGGACAAGCAACCCATATAGAGAAAGCCGCGCTGCTCTTGCTAAAATCTGGAATGATGTACTTTGGCGCGTATCAGGCGGGGCCGAGCAAGCCCCGGACAAAGAGCGAAACGCCGCGCTGGATGGGGGCGCGTTTGCGCTCGACGGAGTGCAAAGCACCGGAGCACGCAGAAGCGGAAAAGGAATAGATGGATAGCAAGCTGCGAAACCGAATCTTGCTCTACCTAGTGCTGGCGGGGGTGCTGGCGTATGGGCTGCTGGAGCTGAGCGGGCGAAAGCCCGTGCCCAAGATTTCGGCCGTGGCACCAATGCGTGAAAACCTGGTTTCGTCGATCAACAGCAATGGGAAAGTGGAGCCGGTTGCGCCCTACGTAATCCTGGCTCGACTGGACACCTTCGTGAAGAAAGTTTTTGTAACCGAAGGGCAGCAGGTGAAAAAAGGCCAATTGCTGCTGGAATTGGACGTAAAGGATGCGGCGGCGCAGCTTGCTGAGGCTCGGGTAAAACTGCTGCGCGCGCAAGAGGATGTACGTAACGCAAGGAGCGGGGGCAAACCGGAAATAGCCGCGCAGGTAGCCGGCGACTTAGCCAAGGCGGTGGCGGAGCGCGACCGGTTGCAAAAGAATCATGATGCGCTGGTGCGCCTGACGGCGGAACAAGCGGCAACCAAAGACGAATTGGCAACAAATGACTTGGCCCTGACCAAAGCGCAAGCGGACGTAACCCGATTGCAGGCGGTGAAGCAGGAGTTTGACCGCGGAGTGAGGCTGGATACGGAGCGCACAGGCCTGCAGGTCCAGCAGGCGCAGAGCGAAGTGGACGCGCTCGAAGAAAAAGTGCGCGACGGCCACATAACCGCGCCGGTCAATGGCACGCTCTACTCACTTCCGGCGAAAACGGGCGATTTTGTGAAGCTGGGCGCTCCGCTGGCGGAAATGGCGGACCTGCACAAAGTTCGCGTGCGAGCGTTCATCGATGAGCCGGAGCTCGGCGCGCTGGAAGCGGACCAACCGGTGAAAATCACTTGGGACGCGCTGCCGAACCGAAGCTGGGTGGGAAAAACGGAAATTATTCCGAAGCAAGTGGTGCCGCACCAGAACCGCAGCGTGGGTGAGTTACTCTGCGCAGTGAACAATGACAAGCTGGAGTTGCTGCCGAATATCAACGTGAACGTGCGCATCAACTCGCGGGAACGAATCGGCGTGTTGTCGGTGCCGCGTGGCGCGGTGGAAGCGGAGGGCGGGCGAAGGTTTGTTTTCGTGGTCAGGAAGAACCAACTGGGAGTCAAGTCAACGCTGGAGAAGCGGGAGATTCACGTGGGCATAGCGGACGCCACGAACTACGAAGTTGTGAGCGGTTTGCAGGAGGGAGAGCTGGTGGCGCTGCCCGGCGACGTCGATTTGCGGGATGGGATGGACGTCATCGTTGTGGCGACAGAAGCCGGCAATTTCCAGGGACGGGCGAATGGTTAGAGGGAGCAAATCGTGGCTTGCGGTGGTGATCGCGGCAAGTACGGTCGTCGCGGCGACAAATCTCAAGCAAGAAGCAGGACTGGAGGCGGGGCGGCACGCTTACGAGACCAGCGATTATGCGAAGGCCGTTCAAGTGTTGCAGGCAGCCGCGGCTCAAGATCCAAAAAACGGCGACGTGCAACTCCTGCTGGCGAAGAGTTACCTGGAATTGCAGGAGCGCGACGCGGCAATCAAGAGCGCAGAGAAGGCGGTGGCGATCGATCCACAGAATTCGATCTACCACGAGTGGCTGGGAAGAGCGTATGGGGACAAGGCCGATCACGCGAGCTGGTTTTCGGCAATCTCGCTGGCGAAGAAGACGCGCAAGGAATTTGAGACAGCGGTGCAGCTGGACGAAAAGAATTTTTCGGCGCGGCAGGTGTTGATCGAATTCGATTGCAGCGCTCCGGGACTTGTGGGAGGCGGCGAGGAGAAGGCGCGGCCACAAATCAAACAATTGGCGGAGATGGATGCCGCCGAGGGGCATTATGCGGAG
>QHYF01000359.1 GCA_003224075.1 Acidobacteriota bacterium | reverse complement strand
CGCGTAAAGAGAAACAGGCCGACGCACGTAGCCGTGCACAAACCCGCATACAACCCTGCTCTTTGCCCGAACGCCCAAACTCCGAACGCGTACGTCAGACACGCCAGTCCGATCGCGGAAAGTGCAAAGGGAATTCGGGCCGCCCAGTCATGAACGCCAAAAATCTTGAACGACAGGGCCATGGGCCAGTAAAACATGGCTGGTTTCTCAAGAAATGCCACACCATTGATTCGGGGGGTCACCCAATCCCCGGATTTCAGCATGTTCTTTGAGATTTGCGTCACGGATGCATCGACGTCATCCATGAGCGATGGCGGCGACACCGCGCAACCGAGATAAATGGCCCCGGCTACGAGCGCAACAATCAGGTATAGGAGCCCGCTTTTACTTGTAAGAACGTTTGCGTCGTCGCGTTCGACGTCGCCTGGATTCGCCATCTTTTCATCCATTGGAAGAGGATCAGCAATCCCCACAGGTGATATCCCACGTTGGCTTTTCTTTCTAAGTGCCTTGTCACAAAGCTTTCAATGACATCCCCTCGGAAGAGCTGTCCGTATTCGGCGATCCCCTCGCGCAAGGAATCCACGAGCATCGGCCGCAGAGGCCCGCGCAGCCATTCGTGCGCCGGAATGTCAAACCCCGTTTTCTTGCCGGCCAGTATCGAGGCTGGGAGCTTGTCTTTCCGCAGTTCGCTCAACACAAGCTTCTGTTTCGAGCCTCGCATCTTCAGTCGTGCGGGCAGCTTCGCGGCAAATTCCACGATGCGATGATCGAGAAACGGCGGACGCACTTCGACGGAATGCGCCATGCTCATGCGGTCGCTTTTAACCAGTATGTCGTCCGCCAGGTAATATTTCTGATCGAACCACAGAAAGTGCGCCAGGTCATCCCCGCTCTGCGGCAACTCCTTCACTTCATCTAGCAGGTTGTGGAACGCAACGGGTAGGGGCTGCGGCACGAGCGACTGTTTTTCTTCGTCTGAAAAAGTTCCGTTCCAGTGCACGTGCGCGTGGCTTGGTTCCAGTAGGCTGCCCTCCAGGAACCGTTTCAGTTTGTATTCGAAACTGATTTTTTCATCCGAAACCGGCCAATGTCGGACTCCGGCCAGCGCTGCCTGCAGCACTCTGCGCGGCACACGTCTCGCCCACTTCGCGAGCATGTCTGCGCGGCAGGTGATGTATCCCCCGAATAATTCGTCCGCGCCTTCCCCGCTCAATGCCACCGTGGTCTTTGCCTTGCACAATTTCGAGAGAAACCAGACCGGCAAGGATCCCGCATCCGCGCTCGGTTCGTCCGAGAAGTAGGCAAAGTCTTCGATCGCGCCGCACAGGTCTTGTTCCGGCGTTAAGTCCAGTTCTTGGTGGTCGGTGCCATACTGCCGCACCGCGCGGTGAATGAATTTCGTCTCGTCAAAACTCCGGCCTCGAAATGAAATCGAAAATGTTTTCAGTTGCGAGCTGGAAGCCTTCGAAGCGTAGTGGAGGATGGTAGTCGAATCCATTCCGCCGCTCAGCCAGATGCCCAGCGGAACATCTGAAATCATGTGCTCGCGAACCGATTGTTTCAGCAAACTGTCGAGCTCTTCTTTCGCCGATTCGAGTGTGTAATCGGCCGCATCGGTGAATGGCAATGTCCAATACGCCCCTGTCGAAACCTCGCCGTCCTGCCATTCCAGCCACCGCCCGGGCGGAAGTTTTTCGATTCCTTCCACCAGCGTCCAGGGACACGGTACGTAATTCAGCGACAGGTAGCAATCAAGACCATCGAGGCTCAGCCGGCGGTCGATCTCCGGATGGATGAAAATGGCTTTTAGCTCGGAGCCGAAGAAAAGGTCCTCCCCTTGCCGAGTGATGTACAGCGGTTTGATTCCCATGCGGTCGCGCGCCAGGACCAGGCGTCTTGCCGATTTTTTCCACAAGGCCACCGCGAACATTCCCCGCAGCTTCGCGAAGCATTCCTTATCCCATTGCAGAAACGCGCGGAGAACAGTTTCCGTGTCTGAATGTGATTCGAACCGGTGCCCGAGCTTCTCGAGTTCTTCCCTCAGTTCCAGGTGGTTGTAAATCTCGCCGTTGAAGGCGATCCCGGAATCGCCGTCTTCGGAAAGAATCGGCTGATCGCCGGAAGCGAGATCGATGATTTTCAATCGCGCTGCGCCCATCGAGAAAAGGCTTGATTGAAATACGCCTTGCTGGTCCGGCCCGCGATGGATCAGCGTCGCCGTGGCTTCCCGGATTCGCTGGGAAGGCGGGGTCCAGTTCTTATGCGTATATCCGACGATTCCGCACAAATCTTTTTGCCTCGCGGAGCCCCGCTTGAAATTTAGGGTGCCCCTCTTTTTCGTTCAAGCAACTTCAGGAGACTGTCATTCCGCTGTGCTGCATGCCGCCCAGCGGCCCATCGCCCGGCGCGCTGCGCCGCTCGAACCGGCGGAAACTGGCCGGATCGCCCGTGACCTTGCCCGGGCCAAACGGTTGGATGGAATTGATTCCCAATTCGATTGTAGCCGGAGCCCTCGCTGCGGCGCAACGCGCGAATGCGCCGTGAAACCAAAAATTTACCCATGCGATTCCACGACGACCGCCTTGCTCCGGCAGACAGTTGCAAGTCCGGTCCAGCTATACCCACGGTGCGATCGAAGCGCGGCATCCCGGAAGCCGGATGCCAGCCACGGCCTGACTTCCTCCTCGCGCAGATAATGGGCCACCGGTGTCACCAGTTGGTCGAAAACGTTCGCGTGAATCTCATCGAAAGGATAGTGGTACAAGGCGGCAAAATAATCGCCGTAAGGAAGCTTCGCGGGACCTTTTCCATCCGCGCGGGGACGGTAGAAAAGTTTTATCACCGCCCACAGCACAGCCGCAGGCGGAATGCACGCCAGCCGCAGAAATGCCGCCGGCAGCTTCGAAGTCACGGCTTTGCGCACCGGATCA
Source organism: Acidobacteriota bacterium (assembly GCA_003224075.1). Taxonomy (GTDB): domain Bacteria; phylum Acidobacteriota; class Terriglobia; order Acidiferrales; family UBA7541; genus Acidiferrum. The sequence goes on along the minus strand of QHYF01000359.1, from coordinate 136 downwards.
ACGTATCGGGTAATCCATTCGTTTCCTTCCTGGCCGTATACCCAGAACGCCACTCGCCCGCCGTCCCGCACGCGCGACGCCTGGCTCGCAAAGCCCGCCGCGGGGTCCGGCAGATGATGCAAAACGCCCACGGAGA
>QHYF01000081.1 GCA_003224075.1 Acidobacteriota bacterium | reverse complement strand
GCGACTCGAAAAACGCAGCGATCTATTGCTCTCGACGCTACGAAAAACGGTCAAGGCGATGGGCGGCGATGTGCGTATCATTGCGGAATTTCCAGATCGTGCGCCGGTCGTGCTGTCTGAACTATCCGAAGACGATCCGCCGCGCAAATCGTCCCGGAGACGTGCGCACGCTCACGCGTAAAAATGACTTGGTAGCGGCCCGCCGCGAACCGTTCCGTATTACTTCTTTTTGGCAGGCGTGGTTCCAGCCATTTCATGTGGTTGCACGAGATCGGCACGGGGAAGATCGAAGATGGCGGGCTCCCGACCAAGTCGGGACAAGTGCCGCCCGCCGCTACAGCGGCAGGAGAAACCCGTGCGGCAGAAAGCAAGGGTGCTTGACCATCACAGAAGGAGAAGAGCAGGAGAAAGGCGCTACTCTTTCACGCAATGTATTATGATCTTGGTGGCCGAGCCTCGGTGCTCGGCGGTAAGTCAACAATGAATCTAAAGCTATCACTCGCCGTTTTCCTGACCCTCAATGCACTTCAAAGCCCTTCATCTGCCATCCGGAGCACCAATATGTCAGACCGTGAAAAAGCTGGGCTTCGCGGCCCGGTCAGAACGTGTACCGAAGAAACGATCTATCCGGGCGGTAAATCCCTGACTACGAGCGAATACAGCATAGACGGGCGGGTTCTTACAATTCGCACGACGCAGCCAGACGGCTCAGAGTGGGTCTCCGCAAACATATACGATACCAATGGCCACTTGGTCAAAACCGTCTCGGGAAAATTGGGTGAGCTGGGCACGGAGATGCGATCTGACTACGATGATACAGGAAGGCTCCTAACCACTACGAATAGCAGTGAAACAGGAAATCGGACTAACTTCCACTACGATGAGCAGGGCCGCAAGACCGCGGTCCAACACTTCGACACGAGAGCGCTCCAACGAGCGCAAAGCTCCATGTACTCCGGTTCCCCTTGGGAGGCTGCCGTTGGGGCGGGTATTGGCGTGCCCGTTGGTGGCCACATTACTACAATCTACGACGGCAACGATCAGCCCACGGAGGCACAAATCCGTGACGCCGAAGACCGCCTTGTGAGCCGGATCGTTCGCACGTACGACGCTAATGGCCGACTCGTCGAAGAAGAACCAATCCAAGAAAACCCAGCATTGTTTTTCGCCGATAGGTTCGGCGCCGAAGGGCAACCACAACTCACTGCCGCACAGCTAGAAGCGATGAATACAGCAATGAAGTCGTTACTCCGGGGACGAAGTGGTACAGGCACATCGTACATTTACGATGAGCAAGGCCGCATAACCAAAATCCACGATCGCAACTTCATGTTTGATAAGGTCACCATAATCGCCTACAACGAACGCGGCGACAAGAGTGAGGAACGGACAACTATCGCCGGAAACTCCACCGTTCCGGTCGGCGTGGCATTCTCAGTGGAGGAAAATGGCACCCTTATTCCAGACAAGCGCGCCACTGAACCAACAGAATCACCTGATCTAGCTGGTGAGAATGAAGTTCAGTATGCCTATCAATACGACAGCTACGGCAACTGGACGCAACAAACCGCGAATCATAGCTCCGGCCGGGTTGAATCGTCCAGCGTCCGCCTCTGCAACCGCAAACTCACATACTACTGAGGTGAGGCGAATACGTGAGTGCTGCCGTACCATGTCTGTTATCCACTAAGTTATGTACCATAATTAAGACGGAAGCTCAGACCATGAACGCCAAACAGCTATATGCGGAACGCAAGAGAACAGGTAAGTGCGTGGACTGCGGCAAGAGAAACCGGAGCAAATTTGTTCAATGCACCGCCTGCCGCGAAGCCACGAAGGCACGCCGGAACAGCTGAAAGTATTCTAGTAGATGTCGTACTGCTCCCAGTGGAGGGTGGCGTCGGATTGGATGATGACGTGTTTGTGGGAGTTCTGCTCGAGTTCGTCGATGAGCATGGACTCGCGGGTCTTGAGCGCCTTGGCGATTTCCGGGTGCACGCGGAGCGTGAGGTTCGGACCTTCGTGCTCGGCGGCGCTGGCCATTTTGCGCGCTTCGGCCTGGATTTCGTAGCACAGCGTGGGAATGGACTTGACCATGCCGGAGCCGGTGCAGTACGGGCAGGGCTGGCAGAGGACGCGTTCGAGGGCCTGCTTGGTGCGCTTGCGGGTGATGCAGACGAGACCGAATTCGTTGAAGGAAAGCGCTTTCGAGGGCGCTTTGTCCTGCTCGAGGGCCATTTGCAGAGCGGACAAAACCTTTTCGCGGTTGCGGCGCTCTTCCATGTCAATGAAGTCCACGACGATGATGCCGCCGAGGTCGCGCAGACGGATCTGGCGGACGATCTCTTTCACGGCCTCGAGGTTGGTCTTGACGATGGTGTCTTCGAGGCGCGTGGAACCCTTGCCGACAAATTTGCCGGTGTTGACATCAATGGCCACGAGAGCTTCGGTGTGGTTGATGACGATGTAGCCGCCGGACTTTAGCCAGACCTTGGCACGGAGAGCTTTGTCGAGCTCGTGCTGGATGCCGAACTCTTCGAAGATAGGGGTTTCCTTGGTGTAGAGCTTGACGCGGCTGACGAGCTTGGGCTGGAAGCGGCTGACGAACTCGACGACCTTGCCGTACTCCTCTTCGCTGTCAATCCAGATGGCGGTGAAGTCGTCGCTGACGTAATCGCGGAGCATGCGCTCGACGAGATCAAGGTCGCGGTGCAAGAGCGCGGGGGCTTTGCGGTCCTCGCTCTTCTGTTTGATTTCATTCCAGGTCTTGCCGAGGAATTCGATGTCGGTGCGAATTTCCTCGTCGGTGGCGCCGCCGGCGGCGGTGCGAACGATAAAGCCGCCCGGGTACGCGCCACGAGCTTCGCTGACTAGGCGGCGCAGGCGCGAACGGTTTTCCGCCGAAGCGATTTTGCGCGAAACGCCGATGTGATCGATTGTCGGCATGTAGACGAGGAAACGGCCGGGAAGAGCAACGTGGCTGGTGATGCGCGCGCCCTTCTTGCCGAGAGGCTCCTTGGCGATCTGGATGACGACATCCTGACCGGCCCTGAGCATTTCGGAAATGAGCTGCGGGCGGCGCGACGGGCCGGAATATCCGTGATGCCCACGGTCATGCCGCGGGCCGCCAGGACCACGGCGTTCGAAACGCGGGCGGCCTCCACGGTCACCGCCGCGGCGATCAGGACGCCCGCCGTGGCCGCGGTCACGGCCACCGCTGCGGAACGGACGCTGGAAGCGCGAGCGCGGGTCGCCGCCGATGCGCGCGGAATCGCGGGGAAAATCCTCTCGAGGCGCGCCGGTTCCACCACTGTGTGGCGCGCGGGTTTCGCCCGGGAGCAGGGTGACATCGCCTTCGATGACGGCGGCTTCTGCGGCGGCGGCTTCGCCGGAAGATGCCGAGATCACTTCCTCTTCGGCATGTTCGTGCTCGGGCGTCTCGTGCTCGCCGAGCGCGGCCGCGTGTTCGGCGCTCTCATGGGCCGCGTCCGCGGCGAATTCCGCGCGACTGGCCGCACGGCCCGCTTCGATTTCCTCGGTTTCTTCCTCGGAGAGCTCCGAAGCCTCCACCGGATGAGTTTCCTCGGCCTCTTCGGAGGCCTCATCCACCTCTTCCTCAGCTTCTTCCTCTTCGAACTCCGCACCGCCGACGACGGCGTCAGCGGCCGCGACTTCCTGAGTCTCTTCGTGCTTTGCTTCGACGATTCCGGAAGCGAGCGCGGCGAACTGATCTTCGTTCAGATCGGCGTCATTGGGAGCGTGTTCGGATTCGTTTCCGGCCGAATCGGGTGACGATTCGACGGACCGGCGCCCTGCAGTGGAAGGTTCTTCCGAGGCTGGCGCTTCTGCTTCCGTTCCGGCATCGGCCAGCAGCCAACTGGGCAAACCGCCCGAGAAACGGCGGGAAACGCCAGCGCCGCTTGGAGCGGTGGCAGACAAGTTGCCGGTCGCGCGCGTCGTCGTTTCTTCGGCTGCGGCCGGTTCTTCGCGCGTTTCGTGCTCGATGATGGGAGCAACCGCGGGCGGCGCCACCGGCTTGCCGCGGTACTTTGCAAGCGATTCGCCGGGGAGAAGGAGCTGCTCTTCGGTGCCTTCCGAGGAGGAACCCGTGTTGCGCGGAACCTCCGGACGCCGATTGTCGTAACCGCGCTGCTGTGCGCCGCGATTGTCGTAGCCGCGGGATTCGCTCCCCTGCGGCGATGCGTATTTCGAGGGAGGGAGGTTTCTTCCACCCGGGCCACCCTGCGGACGGCCGCCACGACGACGACCACCGCGGCGTCCCCAACGTCCCCCCTGGCCGCGATCCCCGCCACGGCCATAATTCTGGCTGGGGCGGTCGTTACCGCTGCGAGGCGGATAGTTCTGCGTGGGATTGTAGTGCGGGGCGAAATTCTGGGGCGCGGAAGCATTGGATTCGGGCTGGCGTTCCTCTGTAGTTTCAGCGTGCTGCTCTTCCCGAGGCGCCTGCGGAGAGAGGCCGACCTGTTCCCCGGGATGTTCACCTTCGGGGGCGCGGGCCTCTTCGTGTGACACCGGCTCACCGTAGTGAGTTTCCTGGGAATGGGACTCATCCAGAGGCGCCTCTTCGTGACGCTCGCTGGCACGCGCCAGAGTCTCGCCCGGAAGCACATCAACCGACGCGCCAATCGCGGGCGGCAGCGAGGCAGGGGAGGTCAGGGGCTGCTCGGGCGGATGACCGTGATCGTAGTCCTCGAGGTTTTCGAAGACGTCGCTGACATAGAGGAAGGCGTCGCCGTCAAGACCGATGTCCACGAAGGCAGACTGCATACCGGGAAGGACGCGGGTGACTTTTCCTTTGTAGATGCTGCCGACCAGCGCGAATTCTTTCTCGCGCTCGATGTAGATTTCGACTAACTGACCCTCTTCGAGAATCGCGACCCGCCGTTCGTGGGAGGCCGCGGAGATAACCAATTCTTTTGACATGAAAACTCCTTATGCGCGAACCCGGCCTTGCCGGAGTTCACTGCAGGACGCATCGCCGCGAGCTTCTGCCCATCGGAGGTCCGGAAAAACGCGCCGCCCCGATCGAGCCGGGGACACATGGGCCACACCTGTAGTGGGTTGGCTTGGCGTTCGAAGCCAGAGGGAAGAAAGCTCCTCAGTCTATCGAGGCTGGTCCGTTGCCGGATACTTGCCGGGCGAACGGCGGACGATGCTGTCCTCACTTAAAATCCTTCTTACCGGTGACCCCGGCCTGGCCGGGATCAACAATTCCAATTTCTTCTCCGGTGCGTTCCGGCGGAGCCGGAACTTCACGCGGCACTGGCGGCTCGGTCAGTTGACGAAGCGGCGAAGCCGCACGTTCATCACCAGGCCAATCGCCAGGAAAACAAACAACGTGGCGGAACCCCCGTAGCTCATCAACGGCAAGGGGATGCCGGTTACCGGCATGGCGCCGATCACCATGGCCACGTTAACCAACACATGGAAACCCAGCGCCGCAGCCACGCCCATGACCAGAAACATTCCCGCGCGATCTTTCGCGCGTTGAGCATTCTGCACCAAGCGAAGCAGAAGCGCCATATACAGCCCGAGGGCAACTAGCACGCCCTTGAATCCCTGTTCTTCAGCCCACGCCGACATGATGAAATCGGAATAGCGGACGGGGATGTAGCCCAGTTGATTCTGACTTCCGTTACTGAAGCCTTTCCCCCAGAAGCCCCCTGAACCCACGGCAATCTTAGACTGCAAGAGCTGATAGCCGGAGCCCTTGGCGTCCTCTTCCGGGTGCAGGAAAGAGGTAATTCTTTCCCGCTGATACGGCTTGAGGATGTGCCGGCTGACAGGTGGATAAAAAACCGACCCCACCAGCAGAATCCCCGCCAACGAAAAAACCGCTGCGTGCTGCCACTGCAAGCCCGCCAGAAAAGCTCCCACGACCAGCATGGGCATCAGCACGAGGGCGGTGCCCAAATCGGGCTGCTTGAGTATCAAGACCAGCGGAATACCTACCAAAAACCCTGCCTTGATCAAATCACGCAGATCAAGCTGATCTGTGCGCACTTCGGCAAAGAAGCGCGCCAATACAATGATTATAATCAATTTGACCAATTCTGACACCTGGAGAAATTCTCCCAGGGCCGGAATGGGGATCCAGCGTTTGGCGCCAAAGCGCGTATGCCCGATCAGAAGAACAGCGGCGAGAGCCGCGAGGCCAATTAGATAGAGGATGGGCGCCTGGTCGAGGATAAGGTGATAATCCAATCGCGAAAGCGCGAACATCAGGATGAAACCGACGATCAGCCAGCGCACCTGCTTCATGTGCATGCCGGCGAGGGAGCTGCCGTGCGTGGCGGAATAGATTTCCAATACGCCAAGCGCGCAAATTCCGGCAAGTATGGCCAGCAACAACCAATCGTAATCGCGTGTTCCCGGTGCGTCTTTCATGGAAGGGGTTGAAAGTCAAAAGTCAAAAGTTGAAAGCTAAGGAAAACCCCGGGGCGGAAAACGGCACGCTGGGGATGGGCGCTTCGCTTCGTTTCAAATGAAATCATAGAATCCTTCAACGCTGCGCGGGCGCGCTTGCGACGCGCGCGGGCACGATTGCGGCGCTATCTTCCGGCTTCACAGCTGACCGCGGAGCGATCGCCGCCGCAGGAGCCAAGCCCTTCCCAAGATCATACCGTTTGTATTCGGCGGTGTACTGGCCCTGTGTCTTTCTGGTTTTCTTGTCGTAATAGGCCTTGATGACGTCACGGACAACGGGCCCGGCAGCTTCGCTGCCGTGTTTCCCGCTTTCCTGCACCAACACGGCGACAACTATCTCCGGGTTGCGGCGCGGCGCATAGCCCACAAACCAGGCGTTGTCTTCAAATTTCTTTTGTTTCCCAAACCGATCGCGCGCGGCGTATCCGATTACCTGCGCGGTACCGGATTTTCCACTGAATTCGATTCCAGGCAGCCTGACGCTTTTGGCCGTGCCGCCGTCCTCGTTTACCACGCCGTACATCGCGTCGGTAACTTTTTCGACGGTGGACTCGGAAATGGGAAATTTTTCTTCCCCCACATTTTGCGCACCCATCAACAAATGCGGTTGCTTGAAAACGCCGGCGGAGGCGATGCCGCCAATCATATACGCGAGTTGCAGGGGAGTGGAGGTCACAGCGCCCTGACCCACGGCCACTGAGATGGTCTCCCCGGGATACCACTTACGGTGATAAACGCGCTGCACCCACTGCTCGCTGGGCACGAGGCCGCTTTCTTCCGAAGGCAGATCGATCCCGGTCCTGTGACCCAAGCCAAGTTTGGAGGCGTAATAGGAGATGCGCTCGATACCGAGGCGCTGGCCCACGTTATAGAAGAAAACGTCACAGGATTGCACGATGCCCTTGTGGAGGTTGACGAAGCCATGGGCACTCTTGCCATAGACCCAGCATTTGAACTGGCGGTTGTAAAAGGTGGCATAACCCGGGCAGAAAGTGGTGAAGCTCTCGGGAGGTGTTTTTGATTCGAGCATGGCCGTGGCCATGATGATCTTGAATATGGAACCGGGAGCCAGTTGCGCCTGAATGGCGCGATTGAGCAAGGGTTTTGCCGGATCTTCGTTCAACTGCTTCCATTCGTCCGACGAAACGCGCACGGCGAAATCGTTGGGATCCATCGCCGGATGGCTGAGCATCGCGAGCACTTCACCGCTGCTCGGATCCAACGCGACCACCGCGCCTTCTCGCGGGCCAAGAGACTGTTCGGCGATTTGCTGCAGGTCGTAGTCAATGGTGAGCTGAATCTGCTTGCCCGGAACGGCCTCCTGGGTAGCGAGGCGGCCCACTTCTTTTCCGATGCTGTTCACGATGACGCGGCGCTTCCCGTCCGTGCCCATCAGGCTATCGTTGTATTGCCGTTCGAGGCCGAATTTGCCGGCGAAGTCGCCCATGCGCAGTCTGCCATTGCTGGCGTCGATCTGCTGCTCGCTGACCTCACCCACATAGCCCACGGCATGAGCAAGAAAACCGCCCGGGAGATAACGGCGGCGGGAGACGGAGATCATTTCGAGCACCGGGATGTCCGATCGGTGCGATTCGATGAAGGCAACGTCCGCGGTCGAAGCTTCAGGTTTGATGATGATGGGCTGGAATTTCGGAAGAGTTTTCGTATTGCTTAGCTGGTCCTTCAAGTCGTCGAGCGAAACGCCCAAGCCATCGGCGATAGCCGGAAGATACCTTTCGACCTGCCCGGGTTCATCGCGAAGCAGCAACACGCTGAAGGACGGACGATTATCGACCAGCACGCGTCCGTCGCGGTCCAGCATGCGGCCACGCGGTGCAATGACCGGAATCTCGCGCACGCGGTTACGCTCGGCCATCGAAGTGTACTTCTCGGAGTCGACGACCTGGAGCTTCCAGAAGCCGAGCAGCAGCACGCCGATCATTCCCACGATGATGTAGGAGGCCACGGCCAGCCGCGCCTGCGGCAATCGATTGTCATTGCGGAACCAGTACGACACGAAAACCCCGCGCGCGAGTATTTCAGTCTCAGGGCTTCATGCCCTTCCGGCCCTGCCGGATTAAACTCGCGTCACGAAAAAAATCCACAGCGTGGGTTTCGAGTTGACCCCGACCCGGCCGGAGTCACGCCGAAAATGTCCGTTGAAAATTTCCTCGAAGCTGGGCCGACGAAAAAATCTCCCGGAACTCCCGAATCGCCGCCGGACTCCCGCTGCATGAAGCAGCAGAAGTCTTTCTAAACGTAGCATTTGGGAGAATGGGCCGCAAGCCGTCCTGGGGGACAGGTTCCAGACCTGCATTGGTGACCATGACGGGTTGCGAATTGCCGCGGCGGCGGTTGCTCGCACTGCGGGTATCAGGCTACTCTAAGCAATTCTCTTATGACCCGCGAAACACACAAAGAAAGGCCACTGCGGCTGGCCCTGGTGGGCATGTCGGGAACCGGGAAGACGTTCTGGACAAAGAAGTTAGCGGCAAGCGGGCATCCGGCGATTTCCTGCGACGACAGGATTGAGGAGAGGCTCGCACCCAAGCTCGCGGCTGGCGGTTACGAGGGGATCAATGGCGTGGCTCGGTGGATGGGCTGGCCGGACAGCGCAACGTATGCCGAGCGCGAGGCTGAGTATCTGGCAGAAGAGATTCGCGCGTTGGATGAAGTCTTAACCGAACTCGAACAACAGCCGGAAAAATCTCTGGTGTTGGACACCACCGGAAGCGTGATTTACACCGGGAACAATTTGCTGATGCGCTTGCGCCGCCACATGACAATCGTGTATCTCGCGGCCTCGGCAGAAGAACAGCAGGTGCTGATCGAAAGATATCTGAACGATCCAAAGCCGGTGTTGTGGCGCGGAGCATTTCGGGCGAAGCCCGGAGAACCGCCTCGGGAAACCGTGTCGCGGTGTTATCCGGCGCTGATCGCAGCGCGGCGCCAAAGTTATGAAGCGCTTGCACACTGCACGCTGCCAGTTGCAGCGTTGCGGGACGCGTCTCTGGACGCGGATGCGTTTCTGAAAATGATTCAAAGCAAAATCGAAGGCGCGCGGTGAGTGCGATTCGATGAGATACCGGAGCACAGTCCGAAACGCGCCGCTCACATCGCTGCGCGGCGCGGTGTTGCGCGGGCTTGCGCCCGACGGCGGGCTGTACATGCCTGTGGAAATTGCGCGGCATTCGCCGGAGGAACTGGAAGAATTTCGGCGGCTGCCGTTCACGGAAGTGTGTTTCCGCGTGGTGAAGCCGTTCGCCACTCCCGATGTGCCGGAAGAAGTGCTGTGGCAAGTGGTGAGCGAGGCCATCAACTTTCCCGTAAAGCTGGTTTCGCTATCGCCGGGGCTGCACATCCTGGAGCTGTTTCACGGGCCAACGCTGGCCTTCAAGGATTTCGGCGCGCGCTTCATGGCGCGGCTGATGGGTTACTTCGTGCGTAGCGAGACGCGGCCGCTGACCGTGCTGGTGGCGACGTCTGGAGATACGGGGAGCGCGGTGGCGCACGGATTTTTGGGCGTGCCGGGAATTCGCGTGGTGATTCTCTATCCCTCGAAGCGCATCAGCGAAGCGCAGGAAAAACAGTTCACGACGCTGGGCGAAAACATTACGGCGCTGGAAGTGGCGGGCACATTCGATGATTGCCAGCGGCTCGTGAAGCAGGCCTTTTCGGACGCGGACCTCAATAAGCGGGCATTCCTCAGTTCGGCGAACTCGATCAATATCGGGCGGCTTCTGCCGCAGATGTTTTATCACGTAGCGGCGTACCGCCAGTTGCCGGTGGCTTCAGTGCCGCTGATCGTTTCCGTGCCAAGCGGAAATTTCGGCAATCTGACGGCTGGAATCTTTGCCAAGCGTATCGGGCTGCCGGTGGAGAAATTTGTGGCGGCCACGAACATCAATGATGTCGTGCCGGAATACCTGCGAACGGGTGAATATCATCCGCGGCCCGCAACGGCCACGTATTCGAACGCCATGGATGTGGGCAATCCCAACAATTTTCCGCGGCTGCTGGATCTGTCGCGGAGTCGCCTTGAATACGTCCAGAAAGAGATTTGGGGCCACGGCGCGACGGACGAAGAAACGCTTCGCGAGATGCGCGTGGTGTACGAGCGTTACGGCTACATCTGCGATCCGCACACGGCTGTGGGCGTTCTCGGATGGGAAGCCTACAAGCACGAGCATCCGAAACCGGCACAAGGCTTGGTTCTGGCCACAGCGCATCCGGCAAAGTTCGCCGATGTTGTGACGAAAGCCATCGGCACAGCACCCCCGCTTCCAGATCGCCTCGCTGCTTGTCTCAAACGCGCGAAGCTATCTCTTCCAATATCGAGCGCCTACGATGACTTCAAGCAATTCTTATCAGGGCACTAACGCGATAACCGGCACACTTTTAGGAGCGTTTGCGAAGGCGGTCTAGCAGGAGGAAAAGGAAAACGGCGACGATGGCGTTGACGAGCGCGGCGATGAAGAGGCGCATATTGAACCAGGATTCGGGCTGCGCCAGCAGAATGCGGCGCGTGAGACTGATCAGTCCTTGGTGCGCGATGAAGAAAACAGCGGTAAGGGCGAAGCGTGCCGCGGGATGCTCGGTATCCAAGCGTGCCCCAATGGAGGAAGCGAGATACCCAATGATGGTTTTGGCGATGCCGTAGAGCCCCAGGGGAACCGTGGGGCCGCTGAGGCTGTCCTGGAGCAAACCGATGGACATGCCCAGGAGAAGTCCGGTGGAAGGATTGCGCCTGCTGAGACCGAAATAAATCGTCACGAGCAAAGGCAAATCCAGGATAGCCGCTCTGGCAAAATGAACCGGAAACGATGCCTGGATCACCAGCGCCAGCAGCGTGGCGATGATGATGGCGCCGGCGCGAAATTTGTGCACCTCGATGTGCGATCCGCCGCCTCGGATTTCAAAGGTGTCGATCATGGTTTTGCCACCGTAGAAGAATTGGCAACGCCGGGCGTGGAGGGCTGCGCCGCCGCGGGGTCCGCTTCGCTCTTCATCTCCAAAGGATGAAGCGATAGAAGAACGATCACCTCTTCCAGGCGCTCGAGATTGGCCGCCGGCTTGATGCGAATTTGCTTGAACGGATTGCCGGGCTTGATATCGGTGACCGTTCCCACCGGCAAATCGCGCGGAAAGATTCGGTCCATACCGCTGGTGACGACGCGTTCGCCGAGATTCACCGAGTCATCATTCGGAACGTATTTCATAATCAGCAAGGGCTCGCCCTGTCCGCCGACAGGGCTCTGGATGCGGGAATCGGCCAGCGTCGCGCCGACGCCGCTTTCCTTATCCGTTAGAAGAAGAACCTGGGACGTATTCGAATATGATTCCACGACTTTTCCGATCACCCCATCCGGAGTGATCACTCCCATGTTTCTCCTGATGCCGTCGCGCTCGCCGCGATCCAGCTGAATCGTCTGGCTCGCCGCTCCGGCGCTTGCGCCAATCACCCGCGCGCCTATCATGGGAACATCCGCGTGGGATTTCCGGAAACTGAGCAGCACGGCGAGCCGGTCGGCTTCCGCGGCCTTGCCTTGAAGCTGTGCCACTTGCAGTTTCAGCGCGTCGTTCTCCTCCCTAAGCCGCTCGTTTTCCTTCGTGGTATTCCGCAGGGCGAAGTAGTGACGCCAGGTGTCTCGAAACCAGCCGAAGCCGTAGGAACCAGCGCGTTCGAACGGCGAAACCGCGCCGACGGTCCAGACGCGAAGGAGCCGTCCTTGCGAGTCGCGCTTGATCTGCATTGCCAGCAGGATGACCTGCAGCACGATGACTCCTGCGAGCAGGACCAGCGATTTGTGGCGAGAGGGAATGGCGATCATTTGTTTCGTGACTCGTGATTCGCGTTTCGCGACTCGTGAAGAGTGACTAGCGGCTGATAACTAGCGACTCCCGATTACCGGTATCCAGTTCCCAGTCGTCACTTATGGGTTCTGACGAAGAGCCAAGAGTTGAAGCATCACCCGCGCAACCGAGAACTGATTTCTAAGAACCAAAGACCAAGAGCTAGGAACCAAAACCGTTTTGCTAATCAATGCAAACCTGGCGCAGCAACTTAAAGTCGCTCAGCATTTTGCCCGTGCCGAGCACCACCGACGCGAGCGGATCATCCGCGATGGAAACCGGCAAACCTGTTTCTTCGCGGATGCGCTTGTCGAGATTCTTGAGCAAGGCGCCGCCGCCCGTGAGGACGATACCGCGGTCGCTGATGTCCGCGGAAAGCTCCGGGGGTGTGCGCTCCAGCGCCACGCGCACCGCGTTGAGAATAGTCGCGACGCACTCGCTCAAGGCCTCGCGGATTTCACTGTCGTCGATGGTGACGGTTCGCGGCACACCTTCGATGAGATTGCGGCCTTTCACTTCCATGGTGAGGGGCTTTTCCAGCGGGTACGCGGAGCCAATCTCCATCTTGATCTGTTCGGCAGTGCGTTCGCCAACGAGCAGGTTGTACTTGCGCTTCAGGTATTGCATGACGGCTTCGTCCATCTCGTTTCCCGCCACGCGCACCGAACGCGAGTAAACGATACCGCTCATCGAAATGACGGCAATATCCGTGGTGCCTCCGCCGATGTCCACGACCATATTTCCGGAGGGTTCTTCAATCGGCAGGCCGGCGCCAATGGCCGCAGCCATGGCCTGCTCGACGAGGTACACTTCGCTGGCGCGCGCGCGGTAGGCGGAGTCCTGCACGGCGCGCTTCTCCACCGGAGTGATTTCGCTCGGCACGCCGATGACGATCCGCGGATGCACCAGCACGCGGCGGTTGTGCGCCTTCTGAATGAAATACGTCAGCATCTTTTCCGTGACCTTGAAATCCGCGATGACGCCGTCTTTCATGGGCTTGATGGCGACCACGTTGCCCGGTGTGCGCCCGAGCATCTCTTTTGCTTCCCGGCCCACGGCAACCACATCTCCGCTGGCCTTGTTGATGGCCACGATCGAGGGCTCGTTGACGACAATGCCCTTGCCGTGCGAGAACACCAGCGTGTTCGCGGTGCCCAGATCGATCGCGAGGTCGGAGGAAAACAGGCTGAAGACCGACCTCAAGTTGTAACCGTTCTTATTCATTCCCCACATCCCCCCGCGGAGAAAGACTCTCCGCTGCCCGGCCGGCAACAGGGCTGACCGCTTCGCGGTCAGCCCGCTCACTATTGTCTCCGGACATCACGACCAGCGCAAAGGCGCTTGGGTCTTTTCTTCGGATCTCCTACTTCGGAACCACGATGGACACGTGCTTTTGCGTCGTGCCGCCGCGGCGATTCTGTCCAATCACGACAATCGTATGCTGCCCCGGATCGAGCGCCTCCGTAAAGTGCCGGAAGGTTCCGTCGGGCGCAATATTCGGCACCGGTTGGCCGTTCATGATGAGCGCAGCGCCGGGCTCCGTGCGCCCCACGATCTCGGCGACGCGTCCATGCAGCTGCGTACCGGTGATCTCCAGCATCATTTCCTGCGACTTTCCCTGGGCCACCAGCGAAAACTTAAAAGGTGCGCCCACGTCGCTGATTTGCTTCTTGGCGTCAACGGCGGTGACATTCCAGAAATAGTCTCCGGCATCGAGGCCGGAAATTTCTTTGCTGGTGCCTATAACTTTCTCTTCCTTGACAATTTTTGTGAACATCGCTGTCGTGCTGACCCGCAGAGTGTAAGATACGGCGTCCGGAACGGGCTTCCATTCAAAACGCACAGGCGAGGTCCTCGGGTTTTCCGCGATGATCGGAGCAAGATTCAGCGGCTCCACGAGTTCCGGGGGCGCCAGCACATTCGATTTTTGGATCGCGCCGCCTTTGGGAATCGTAACCTTCTCCCCGAGGACGAGGTCAATTTTTTCTTCGCCACGCTGGATACGCGCGCTACCGCTGGAGACCACGATCTCGCTGGACTTCCTTTCCGGGTCCGCCTTTACCGCCGCGCGGCTGTTCGAGCGCACATGTGCGGTGGCATCCTCGACGCTGACCGCGGCCTTCGAATCCGGTTGCGACCAGGTCGGCGTTACCAAGTCTACCTGGCCCACATTAATGCGCACCGCGACGCTCGTTGGCTTGCTGTTGTCCGTGGAATTTTCTTCCACGGTGACAAGCGTGCCGGGTTTGACGGTGTACGTCGTGCCGTCGGCGAAGGTGATGCGAGCGGCTCCGTCGGATCCGGTCTGGACCAGATCGCCTCTGTCGAGCGAAGTGCGGTAGTCGGCTTCGACCCACTGGACGGAGTTCACCTTTTTCACCTGAACTTTGCCGTCGAGGTTGACGAATTTCGCATGGTTCTGATCGGCGTCCACCGGTTCCGGGGTAACGTTGCTCAATTTGCTGTTCAGCTTCGCCACGGCCGCCGAATACAGGTCGGGTTTCGCCAGCAGAACGCCACCGCATAGAATCGCCGCGGCCAGCAGGATGTAGGCGATCACCGTCTTGTAGGTCACCGCTTTCCAGTACACTTCCACGTGCGGGACCCTCTGGCGCGGCTGTGTGCGTCTCGGGTCGATGGGTGCCTGTGTCGTCATCGGTGCACTCGTTCTGCAAGCTCCAATTTTTCAATCTAACACAGCGATTTGCGCGCGCCTAACTGGCGGAGTGGCGCGTAGTCAAATTGCAAATAGCGGATGGGCACTTCCTTTGACTGTACTTCGCCTGTCCTATCGTGCAGGTCCCTTACTAACCGCGCAGCTAGTTCCTCGCTCTGATGAAAAAATGCTGCTTATCCAGCGAGGCCTGTACGGCGACGTCGAAGAAGCCCGCCATCATCTCGTCGTACGTCTGCTCGCCACACCGCACGGCTACGTCCGGGTCCGGATTGTGTGGATTTTCTTTCGAATTGTCATACCGAGAGACCCCCTGAGTGAAAAATCGTTAGAGCGCAAACTTTGCCAGGAGAGGAGGATTGCATTTGAGGCCTGTGCCCCTATCTCTTATAATCTTGAGGTTGTCTACCAACTCGGGAGATTCATCGGATGGCTGGAGCAAACGACAAAAGCAAACGTGGATACCGCATCCTTCTAGGGGCCTTCGTCGTGGTCTTGGGGGGCAGCATGCTGCTTTACCTCGTTCCGCAATCCCCAACCACTGGCGAGGTCTCTACGGATACGGTCGCGAAGGTCGGGGATGAGTCGGTTACCCTGCAGGACGTACGCCAGCAGCTCGCCGAAATTGAGCAGCGCAACCAGGTGCCCAAGCCCCTTGAAGCCCTCTACGCCCAGCAAATCCTGAAGCAACTCGTGTTTCAAAAGGAGATCGAATACGAGGCCAGGCGCCTGGGAATCACCGTGTCCGACCAGGAGCGGGCCGATCGCATCCGCCAGTTCCTCCCGACCGCCTTCAACGGGAGCACTTTTGTTGGCATGGACCGCTATTCGGCCGAAGTGCAGCAGCGGTTCCAATTGACTGTTCCGGCCTTTGAGGAGCTCATCCGCCAAGGCTTGCTCGAAGAAAAATTCCGTAAACTGGTGACCGACGGGATCAGCGTAGGGCCAGCGGAATTGCAGGATGAGTTCCTCTACAAAAATGAAAAGGTGAAGCTGGATTACGCGCTGATCAAGCCAGAAGATCTGGAAGCCAAGGTTTCACCGGACGAGGCGGAAATCCGCGCCGCCTACGAGAAGAACAAGGCCAAATACCAGGTACCGGAACGGCGCGTGGTGCGCTACGCGCTTGTGGACGTCAACCAGATCCGCCAGAGCCTCCCGATTACCGATGACCAGCTCAAGCTGCAGTATCAGGCCAATATTCAGCAGTATCAGGTGCCCAACCGCGTGCACGTCGAACACATTCTCTTCATGACCGTCGGAAAGACCGACGCCGAGGTCGAAGAAGTCAAGAAGAAGGCCGAGGATGTCCTGAAACAAGCCAGGCAGGGTGCAAAGTTCGAGGATTTAGCGAAAAAATACTCCGAAGACCCGGGAACAAAGGATAAGGGCGGCGACTTGGGCTGGATCGTCCAGAAACAGACCGTGCCGGAGTTTGAGAAGACGGCCTTCAGCCTCAGCCCGGGCCAGATTTCCGAGCTGGTTCATACGCAGTACGGCTTCCATATCATCAAGGTGCTGGAGAAGGAGACGGCTCACACCAAGTCGTTCGAAGAGGTGAGGGAATCCTTGCGAACACCGCTACTGCTCTCGCTGGCCGACAAGCAGGCCAGCGCGACGGCTGACCAGTTGACTGTGGCCATTCGCCAGTCCAACAAGATCTCCTTGGATGATCTTGCGAAGCAACATCATCTGACCGTGGGCGAGACGCGGGCCATCAGCGCCACGGATCCGCTTCTAGAGCTGGGTAATTCCCAAGAAACCAAGGATGCCATCTTCCGTTTGCGGACTGGCGAATTGAGCCTTCCGGTTCGAACGGATCGCGGCTATGTCGTTCTCTCCTTGAAAGATGTCCAGCCGGCGCACCAAGGCTCGCTGGATGAAGTGCGCGACCGCGTCCTTACCGATCTCAAGCGCGAAAAGTCCGTCGCACTGGCGAGAAGTAGGGCAGAAGAATTGGCCAAGCGCGCCAAATCCGGTGAGAAATTCGACGCTGCCGCCAAGGCCCTTGGCTTGGAGGCGAAAACCAGTGAGTCGTTCGCGCGCAACGGCTCGATCCCCGGTGCCGCCAGCGGCAAGCAGCTCAGCGCCGCCTTCAACCTCAAGCCTGGCGACGTGGCTGCTCCGTTGAGCCTCGGACAGCACTGGCTGGTCTACCGCGTGGCGGAAAAAGAAGAGCCCAATCAGGCGAATTTCGAAACTCAGAAGAAGCAATTAACTGAGGAAGTCCTGCAGTCGAAGCGAAGTCTGGCTTTCGAAGCCTTCCGGACGGCCCTCGAGAATCGCCTGAAGCAAGAAGGCAAATTGAAGCTGATGCCGGAGAAACTGAAGACGTTCGGTAGCTTGGGCTAGTCTAAACAACACAAAATAAACAACTTATTAAGCATAGAGAGCCCTCTTGCCTTTCCACCCTCTTCCCGTTACCCTATTTGGGTCTTCGGCAAGACCGGATTCAACCTAAACGCCGCCGCCAAACGGCGGCAGGGTTCAGGGGCCGGGGCCCTGGATTCGGAGTGGACACAATCATGGCCACCCAGCGCCAAGATTTCCAGAACAGGTGAACGCACATGGCCGCCCGCACAACTACAACTGTCCGCAATGGCTATCGCTGCAGCATTGAAAGAAACCAGTCCGGGAAATACTGCGTCCGAATCCAAGTGCGCTATCCACGCCATGCTTGGACTTTGGGCGTTTTTTTCCTGGCTGCGTCCTTTGATCGCGCCATGAAGAAGCTGGAGGAGGCTCTGGATTTCCTCCAACGACACGAAGAGAAATTGTGGTTCTGGGGTGTGGACCGCGCCGAAGACATGGGTTTTTCAGCCGAGTTCCTGAGACAGGCCGGGCTGCTGCTGGACCGCCGCTCCGAGTTCCCCCAAAAAACAGCCAACATCTCGCTCGCTCCTGAGCGGGAAGTGCCTGCTTTCGTCTTGGGTCCGATGCGTCGGGGTCTCGCCGAATCCGTCGAATCCACCCGCACCGCCTCCGTCGGCGACTAACCCTCGCCCCTTGCGATTCACCGTTCAAATCGCAACCCTGGTTGCGGCCCTGGCCGTACAGCTCACTGATCGTCCGTTCGTCCCTTTCTCGCAATTCTTCTTCGCTTGACTTCCCTCTCGTTCTCCGACATCATGCGCCCATTCCACCGAGGAAGACCCGCGACGAGCAAACGGAACCCACCTGCCCCCCGCCCAACGCCCTCGACTCGAGTATGCCAGGCAGGATGGTTCGGCCGCCGCGGGCGGAGGTATAACCTGAAATGAAAAGCATGAAGACTGCTTATATGGCCCTGCTCGCGGCTCTGCTGCTCGTTGCTGGTAGCGTGACGGCACGCGCACAAGCGCCCCAACAAACCGGTGATCAGAGCAAGAGCGATTCGAACGCGAAATCTTCGAAGAGCAAGACTAAGCCGAAGAAAACAGATGCGGCAGACAAGACGGCAACAGCGGACAGCTCGACGGCCGCAAAGAAGCCTTCTAGGAAATCGAACACCGCCGCCGCTTCGAACCCCTCAGCAACGGCCGCAGCGGGAACGGCGGCCGCCGAGAATTCGAACGCTCCAAAGAAAACCCGTTCGAACTCCAAAAAGTCCACTGCCTCGACCGCACCGGCCGCTCCAGCCGCTACAAGCGCGAAAGCTTCAGCCACAACGCCGGCCGCAACACCCGCAGCATCGACTACCCCATCCAGCAAACCGGCGACGGCTCCGGCAGCAGCAACTCCATCCAGCTCAGCGAACGGTGCCACCCTCGCTTCCAAGCCGGCCACGGCGAAACAGGCCCCGCCTGCGAACAGCGCGGGCATGGTGTGGGTGAACACGGATTCTGGCGTATACCACAAGCCCGGCACGCGCTGGTACGGGAAGACAAAACAAGGAAAGTACATGACCGAAGCGGACGCCATCAAGGCAGGCTACCGCGGAGCGGGAAAAAACTAGAAAGCTGGATTCTTTGGTATTGAAAAAAGGAGAGAACATGATGAAGAAGCGAATCACGGGGGCCCTGTTGGCGGCACTGGTTGCATTTCTTGGAGCGTCGATAGCGATCGCGCAGACGCCGACGAAGAGCACGACTCCGGCAAAATCAACGACCAAGTCAAAGCGAGCCGCTCCGGCGTCCGCCGACCTGGTTGATATCAACAGCGCAACGGCAGACCAGCTCGATGTGCTGCCGGGGATCGGGAAAGCTTACTCGCAGAGAATCATCGACGGCCGTCCGTACAAGATGAAGACAGATCTCGTGCGCAAGAAGATCATCCCGCAAGCGACCTACGACAAGATCAAGGACAAGATCATCGCTAAACAATCCACCGTTGCTGCGGCGGCGCCGAAAAAGTAAAAGTTGTTCATCCGCGCGGGGCGGCTTCGGGGCCGCCTCGCAAATTTTTCTCGCGTGGCACTTCTTGTTCTTGAATCTTGTTGCCGCTCCCCTCCAAATTTCTCCGCCGAGTGTTTTGATTCCCGAACTCTATTTTTCACGCAGAATGACTTCACCGTGGCCGACGAGTTGGTCGTTCAGCCACAGCCGGTATTTATACGTGGCTGCCTTGCTGCCGGCGCGCGGCGGGCCGCTGAGCAGGCGAATGCCGGCCGGCGCCTGAAAGATATTCGAGGAAAAGGGACAGCGATTCGCATCGAATTCCACGCGCAGGTTGCCGGCGTCGGAGATCCAGGAGACCTGGTCGCCGGGGTCAAGCACCACGGTTTGCGGGATGAGTCCAACGAGCACGGGGCGTTCAGCCATTTTTCTCCGGGCTCCGATTCTGGATCGGAGTCAACGCTCCTGGAATCTTGAGCGCACAGGGACGATAGCATATTCGCTGGACGTAATTCCTGGGAGGCTCTTCAGAACTCTTGCGACGAAGCTCGCAGCTCCTCTGAAGCATTTCATAACCGATCTGTCCTTTCGGGCATCTCATACCTGTACTTCGCTGCGCTTGACCCGCTCCTCAAGGCAACCGTACACTACAATATGATTATTCGTAGCGCGAAGCTCCGGCAGGATCTCTTGCGCTCGCGGAAAGATACACCGAAAAGCGTCTGACGTGGACGCGGAGGAATTTGCCGGATGGCTTCTGTTCCCAGGTACCTGACTATCCCGCTCCCGAATGGCTCGCGAATTTCCATTCTTCACTCCTTGCCGTTTGCACTGATTCATCTTGCATCGCTGCTGATCTTTTTCATTCCGTTTCACTGGTATTACCTGGTTACGTGCGCGGCGTTGCTGGTGGTGCGCATGTTCTTCGTCACGGCGGGCTATCACCGCTATTTTTCGCACCGCTCTTTTAAGACCAGCCGCGTCTTTCAGTTCGTGATCGCTTTCATGGCCATGTCTTCTTCGCAGAAGGGCGTGCTGTGGTGGGCGGCCCATCACCGGCACCATCATCGCTTTTCCGACCAGGAACTGGATTTGCACTCGCCGACGCTGTTTGGATTTTTCTGGTCGCACGTGGGCTGGATTATTTCGGATAAATACAACGACACGCGCTTCGATTACATCGGCGATTTCGCGAAGTTCCCCGAGCTGCGCTGGCTGAACAAGTACCACATGATTCCGCCCATCACACTGGCCGTGGCGCTGTGGCTGATCGGGGGCTGGCACCTGTTTGTGTGGGGCTTCTGCCTGAGCACGGTGCTGCTGTGGCACGACACCTTCACCATCAATTCGCTCTCGCACCTCTTCGGTTCGCGCCGCTATGAGACGACGGATACCAGCCGCAACAACTGGCTCCTCGCCTTGCTCACCCTCGGCGAAGGCTGGCACAACAACCACCATCACTTCATGGCTTCGGCGCGCCAGGGCTTTTACTGGTGGGAGTATTACACGCTGAAGGTCTTGTCCTGGCTCGGCATCGTCTGGGACCTCCGCAAAGTCCCCGCCCACCTGCTCACCGAACAACTCGCCGCTTAGTCGACTCGGCGCAATAAACGGAAAAAGTTAAAGAAAAGCTTCTTGGTTACGCGAGGCAATACTACAATGCCGCGCGAGAAGCTTGTTCGACCAAACTTCCTGATAGGATTAGGGATGAGCGCCGGCACCGACCGGGCCGCTGCGGCACATAACCATGAAAACCGTGCGCTGGCTGACTTCACTCGGATGCATCATGCTATTGGGCTCGGCGATCCTTCATTCCAGCGGATACATTCAGCTGGTTCACCGGATCGAGGCAAGCGGGATTCAATTTTCGCTGGCCGGAATTCTCAAAGCCTTCTGGTGGATCTTGGCCGTATACTTCATGA